>QMYR01000056.1 GCA_003662765.1 Candidatus Thorarchaeota archaeon | reverse complement strand
TCACACGATGGTCTTCGACTTTGAAACGAACACATCCTCGACGTATTCAAATTACACCATGTATGTGTACGCGCGCGGAGGTGGGATGGTCGACCACTGGAGCGCTGTCACTGTGGGCCTGAACGTCACCGAGTTCACCGTGGAGGTTGGTGCCAACGCGACTACTTTGAGCGCTTTGTTCTACTTCCTCCCGGACGCGCCATCGATTGTACTCGACTCAGCCTCCGTCACCTTCGGCGTTGTTCAGAATATCTACTATTATCACCCGGTGCTTGGGATATGGACGCAAGAGATTGACTTCCAATGGAATTCCACTTCTGGTCAGTGGGAAGGCACTCCCGTTGATGATTTCATCGACCAGCTCCGGAACTACGATCTCAGTGGAGATCTGTTTTGGAGTCCACGACATCTAATAGTTGGCGACGTTGAGATTTGGAAGCCGCCTGTCTGGACGCTGACTCCTGAGGGTGCCATCGACCTTGACGGAAATCTCTTCACCACTGATGACCAGTACTTCGTCAAGCGCACTGGTACCTGGCACGACGAGGGGAATGTCACGGTTGACGGAATGTCCGTTGGTGTCATGTTCGACCCGTCTCCAGCACAAGCGGGCGATGAGTTCCGTTCTTGGAGCTGGATGGGCGTGCTAAGACTCATCATCGAGTTCGACGCTAAAGAGGAATTCTTCTGGTTCCACGCAGACGATTTCAGTCCGGTCAACGCTATTGAGATGGCCCAGATTCAAGATACAATGTGGGCCGACATGGCCAATGACGTACCGAAGCCCGGGTACGAATGGGTGGCGTGGCTGTCGAAGAACAGGACCATTGATCTCACAGAGATCACTGGCCTTGATGACAATGTCTGGGAGACCACGTGGTTTGCATGGGGTACCCAGCAGTGGTTCAAGGTGTCGACCAATGCGACAAGCATGACGTGGGCATCGTTCCGGGCCAAGTACGCAGGTCTGCTCCTCTTCAAGGACAGTCCAGAAGGAGCATCACCGAGCGCACCTGACTTCGCCATCGAGGACGGAAAGGTCGTCACCGACGAGGTGACGCATGTTGTGCTCATCGATGACGTAGGTTCAGTCGAACTACGGAAGCCGTTCGGGGCCACAAACAGCAGTGGCGATGTCAAGGTGAGTCCCGACACCGAGGTCTCGTTCGGGATTACAATCCGTGATGTCAACGTGACCCTGTTCCCGCTGCAAGTGGCCAACGCCGACGGCATACGCGGTCCGTGGGACCTGCGGCAGTCGTACGAGGGCTCTCTAGGTCTCGATCCGACCGACTTTAATCACTGGATCAGCCATGCCCAAGTGACAGAGATGTCGTTTGACATCACTTTCAATGTGGACATGGTGCAGTACAACCCAGACGATCCCACGACGTGGAACCACGCGGTTTCGTTCAAGGTGGACCAGCAATTTGGTAACTGGACACTTGATGAGTTCAACAACACCGTGCTTGAGGACTACGGCCTTGCCGTCAACTTCTTCGGCATACTGGGTACGGCCACGAGAACTACCTATCGTGCTGGTGAACAGCCGATAGCCGATACCAACAGTAACAGCCTGAATGCATCGTACTACCAGTTCGGAGCTGAGGACAGCCCATTTGCGAACGTGACGATGGGTGGTCTGCCGTACACCTGGGGTGGTGACAACTTCACTCACACCTACATCTCCGGTTCCTCCACCGCACCCATTGGAGCATTCAGCCTCATCTACGAGTCCCAGAGCGGTGAGACGATCACCGACTGGAATGTCGAGGCGTCCATGCTCTTCATGACGGCTGGCTATGACCACTGGGGCGGCCACGAGATACGCTGCGACCCTGTGTTTGTGTCCTATACGAGCGCATACTATGGAGCAGGTGAGACCACGACAACAACGACAACAAGCACGACAACGTCTACGTCGACCACCGAGACCACCACGAGCACGACCGGGTCTACCAGCACGACTGCTGGTCCAACAGGACCGACAACGGGTACTCTCGGCACCTACGTCCTCGTTGGCGGTGGCATCGCAGTCGTCGTGATCATCCTCGTTCTCACTCGTCGTAGGAGATAGGTCCTCGCTTCGGGGTGCTCAGGCACCCCGATTCCCCCTTTTTTGACAGAAACTTCTGATTGTATTGCAAACGTGTACCTTCTGAAACTAGTACACGTCTGATGTTCTGTCGGAAGCCGTACGTGTACTAGATTGGCCGAGTACACGCCTCCTTGATATGGCTTCTCAAAACTCCATACGGGGGCCATCCAGACCAACAACAGGCATTTAGGTCGCAGCTATGCGTGTACTCTACCCAATGAGTACACGTTTGGCTTCTTCGGGTAAGGAGTCTTCGACTGTCGAGGGCGAAGTGAGGAAACTGTTATCCAGGGGCATAATCATTGTCCAGCTCCTCCGCTGATGCTCGAATGCTCCACACGAAGCATGCCCCACTGACAGCCACTCCTCCATCAGCGGGATTCCCCCGCTCACGAGGCGCACAAATAGGATCGCAACGAGCGGGTGGGTAACAACGGCAATACTGTCAGCCTGATGCTGTGAGACTATTCTATTCATGCACTCTGAGATTCGCTCAGTGGCCTGATGTATTGATTCTCCGCCCCGGGGGGCGAAATCATGGTCTTCCCATAGTGACCTCAGCACTTGGCCCAGTTCCTCCTGTGAAGAGGGCCTGCCCAGTGACAATTCCGTGAGGTCGTCTTCTACCTGCACCGGCACTTCAAACTCTCGTCTGAGCGCTCCGGCTGTCTTGAGGGCCGACTTCTTGGGCGACGAGTACACCCTCGAAATCGTCGAGATCACTCTTGAACGGATAATCTCGTTGAGCTGACTCTGTCCACGCTTTGTGAGTTTATCGGAATCAATCCCCTCTGTTTCAGCAGGGATTACAATATAGACCGTCGTGCGGGGGGCAAGTGTTGTCGACTTGCCGTGCTCCTCGATGATCTCGAACATGGTGTCATACGCTCCGGCAGGCCCGGCCATGCGCCTCTAATAACCTTCACGGCGGACAGCAGATACAGTAGTCGTCTATATTATATGCCCTTGTGAGATGACCAGAAAGGGAGGCAACACTGTTGCGGCTGACCATCGATAAGATTGCTGAACTTGACGGAAAGACATGTTTCATCTGTGGACGGTACCTGCTCAACAATACTCGACGTGACTTGGCCTATGCGGAGGTGCATACAGGCAGGCCTGTCCTGCTTCGACCCGAGAGGTACTATCTCTTTGCCTGCCCGAACTGCGGCAAGATCGCACACAAGCGCTGCTGGTACGAAGTGGCAGACAAGAAGGTCAAGCGTTCGTTCTTCAGAACCAAGGGCTGGAAAATTGTGTGTCCGAGCTGTGGTTTTGAGATTTCTGGTCTTAGACCCAATAGACTAGACTGGAGGCACGGCTACCAGATTCCTGGTCATCCGGATAGCGAGCTGATGGAGCTCTACACGTCTGATGTCCTGGCGTACAAGGCGGGTGCGCTGTTCGGAAAAGTCGGACAGGCAATAGATGGCCTGTTCAAGGTTGTGGGTCTCTCCTCGGTCACAGACCCGGAGAGAAACGCTATCGCGGCCGCTGCGGCGAGAGTGGGCAAGACGCTATCCGACATTGCCGCCAAGGTCTTCAAACTTGATATTCCGCCCGAGCGGCGCGCGGAGATCACTGCACTCAAGTGTCAGAACTGTGGGGCGCCCTTGCCTTTACCTCCTCCTGGTGAGAAGGCCGTTGTGTGCGAGCACTGTGGAACTGCACATCTTCTGCCGTGAGCAAGATGGCCGAGAGAGCAGTCAGCACGCCGCAGAATCAGATAAATACGGACACGCTGACTCTCTGGACACGTACATAGAACCGGGAGGTCCTTTGGCCTATGCCCAAGTATCTGGAGTTCAACGAGAGCACGTCAAAGTTCCAAGAGACGACCAAGAGGGAGAGCAATGATACTATCCTTCTTGTGATCGACGATGCCGAGAAGAAGCTGATCATGACGGTCCCGCCGAACGTCAGCATGATTACACGCAGGGCTGCGGAGCGTCAGGCCCGGAGCATCATCAAGTCGGGCTTTCTGTGCAGCGACGGCGGCAGGTATGGCCGTGGTCACGAGCTGGAGGTCCTGGGCGAAGGTGGAAAGCTCCCCGAGCGGTTGCTCCATAGTCCGAGAGAGGTCTACTGATCTTTTTTCAAGTGGCACGAGGCCGCGCGCGGGAAGCGGGCCCTTGTCCGGCTGGGCAGGGGTCCCGTTCCTCATGGCATCCTTCTTCTCAGGCAAATGGCCCCTCTTGGCATCACCTTTCTGGCGAAGGCTCAGCCCAGGTCCGGAATGCCGAAATAGGGCAGCCGTCGAGTTTAGGGGCTCCTGAAGGACTCGGATGAAGGCATCTACGTCAAGATGGTCAGACCCCTTCTCGACATCTGGCGTGTCCCCGCATGTAGAGTTGATTAGCATGCCCGTGAAGTATTGATTGACTATGATGTAGTCGATACGGCCGAGACCGGGGTACGTATATCCAGGGTCGTCAGGGTTCAGGGTTCTGAACACATCTGTAAAATTGTGCACCTTTGATGAGTAGTTTCCATACGTTGGATCGTCTGGCCGGAGCAGCATGGTCAGTGGCCCGTAGCCCAGATCACCCTCAGGAGCAAGATCGCCCACATCGTCGGGAGAAAACGAATTGAGGTCACCAGCGTAGATTATCGCGACGTTGCCCAGTTTGTCCATGTAGTTTATGATACCCTCTGTTTCGCGCTCGCGCCGCCATTCGTTGGTTTCGCCGGACATTGCTTTCAAGTGAGCGCCTATCACATGTACATCCGTCCGGTTGATTCTAACCACGGCATCGATGAAATCATGCGTCACCCAGTAGTCCTCACCGCTGTCGAGTGTCACCTTGGGAATCTGCTTGAATGATGTGATTGGAAACCGGCTCAGAATTGCCTCTCCGGTTGTGGCATAGTAGACCTTCTGGGCGGTCTTTCCTTGGTAGGGCAGTTCGTTCTTGAAGTAAGAGTTGAACTCGTATACAATCCTGTTCAGTAGGGCGTTGTCCTTATCGTCGAAGTTACCTGTTTCTACGAGGACCATCACGTCAGGGTTCTCGTCTCTTACGACCTGCTTCCAGTAGGCGTTTCTTCCAGACTCCCAGATGTTGTAGGTCATTATCTTGATGGGCTCCGTGATGTTCTCCGGCACGGGATGGTCATTGGACACAGTAAGCTTGAAGGTCAGATAGCCGGTGTTGCCAGCCGCATCGGTGGCGGTACATGTTATTCTGTGTCGGCCATTGTTCTCCAAGCTGGTGTTCCAGAGTAACGAATTGGTATTGGCTCTGACGTACAGGTCAATCTCAATTGTGTAGCTTGTGATGTTGCTCTCGTCCGTTGCTGTGAAAGTGATGTTGACAACTCCCGAAACAGTGTCGCCATCTCGTGGTGTGACGAGTTCCATTATCGGGTGATCGGTGTCTGGTTCGGGTGCAGTCGTCGTGGTTGTAGTGGTTGTGGTAGTCGTTGAGTTGCTGCTGGTCGTGCCAGTTGTGGTGTCCTCAGTCGTTGTTGTCGTTGTAGACGAGAAGCTGGAGACCACAAAGTATGCGGTGGGTACCACTATGACCAACACAAGCAATAGTGCGATCAGGCTCTGAGACCCTTCGATTCGGGGCATTTCGTAGTAGGCACTGCACTGTCCTGTAAGAACTTACTGGAAGCTCTATCACACCGAAATACAACATGGGATTGTTCAAATTCAAGTGGAGTGGTACAGTCTTTCGCTAGGGGGTGTTTCCAAGTGGCAGTGATGACATACCAAAAGATGTTTGCAGTGAATGTCCTGCTTGTCATAGTGGGCACAGCACTTCTTGGACACTACGTGTATGTTCAGTCGACTCTGCCGCCTACAAGCACAGGTGACACGAGTTCTTTCTTGGAGAGTCTGACATTGAAGATGTTGTCGCAGGATGAGAGAAAGACGTTTGTGTCTACGAGAAATCTTCTGTTCTCCATTCCGAGGCCATCCTCTCTAGGTCTGTTGACGCATATTTCTCGCGAAGATCCCGCAGTCCACCAGCCCAATCGAGGGAGAGATATCGTGTTTTCCTCGGAGTGTCCGTTCTTATCAGCTCCCTTGTGAACTCAGCTACCCTGTGTTGCAGTCCGGGTGGCAGTCTTCTAATCATACTGACTAGCAGGTCGATAAAGTCCTGCTCATCCTTGACACACTCGGGGAAATCATCGTATGCCATCTTGGGCTCTCTATTTCGCGAATCAACTTGAAGATTCTGCTGGGCATCTCGTCATCCGTCTACACTTCGAAATCCGTGCACTCACTGCCCGAGGCCCCATGTGGCCGATTTGTTGGAGCATCTTGGAACGGTGTTGTCTGTGTGAGGGCCTCAGATGAGGCCCGCACCCATTGGTTTCACTCCCAGGCGCTATTGTCCTTTGGTAATAGGCTCGGGTCTGGTTCTGTGTCGACATACTTCTTGACGACATCCACCACCGATGGGAAGTCGATGGCAAGCTCCTTGATCTTCTCAAGGGTTGGCACGCCGTTCCTTGTCCAGCCACGACGCTTGTAGACGGCGTCAGTAAGAAGCTTGTATTGTTCTTCGCGGTGTTCGCGGAGTTTCAGTCGCTTCTCGGTAGTGGACATTCCGGATATGTCAACTCCGAGCTTCTTGAGCTGCTCGTCATAGCGCTCCTGTCTGCTCTCGTATTCCCAGTCTGTGACAGGACCAAGGCTTCTGTAGGGTGGATTCGAGTCATGGAGTCGCAAGCCCTTACCCTGTCTGATGTTGAAGATTCGCTGGAAGTTGTAGACCCTCTCAGACTGTGTTATCAGGTCGTCAGGGGTCACTTTCTTACCTGTCACAGCTGAGAAGAACCGGGCATAGAACTCCAAGTGCTTCGGCACCTTGGCGGGCTCGTCGGTCTGGGCATTGTCTGCCGGCACGACATCGTTCCATGGGAGCTTGCACAGTCCGTTGAGACCGAACCATGTCCGCCACATCGGGAACCAGTGGAGCGCCTCGGCCTTCTCTTCGAAGGTGGGTATGTAATTGTGGACCATGTCGAGGAAGATCAACCATGCCTCATCGTGCTGCGGACCCTTCAGTGTCAGCCCGTAGCCACCCTGCTGGGCCAAGCTCTCCTTCGTCACATACTCGCTGTACTCAAGGCCCTTGTGCTCCATGCCGATGTCCTGCATCACCTGCTTGTCAACGCCAAAGTTCTCGGCGAAGTACTTTTTCAGGTATGCAATACCCTTCCCGAAGTGCAGGCCGAAGCCCTCACCGCGGGCCATCTCGTGTAGCACTTCCAAGGCCTCCTCGGCCGCGCCCCACTCCAGTTTGTGACCACCTGTGGCTTTCTCGTCAATGTACCCCTCTGAGAAGAGCTCCATGACGAATGCCATTGTCGTGCCGAAAGAAATAGTGTCGACACCATACGTGTCGCAGTAGAAGTTGAACTCGGCCACCCAGTACGGATCGAAGACGGCAATGTTACTGCCGCAGCCCGCGATTGTTTCGTACTCCGGCCCGTCAACGTACACCTTCTGTCCCTTCAAGGGACCAGTCTTCGGAGTGAAGTTCTCAATGCAATGCGAGCAGTTGATGGCGCACGATGCCCAACAACCGTCCCATCCCTTGCCGGTGTTAGTAAAGATCTTCTCCCACACATCGTCAAATAGGTTCTTTGCTTCGGGGTCACTTCCGGTGCGGAAATTGCGCGTGGGGAAAAGGTCATACTCGTTCATGATTGACGGAAGATGGCCGGTTCCTACGACGCGCATCCTGTTCTGCTTGGGGTCAAGCTCGATAATCTCCTTTGAATGCTCCCGGGCGACAGCCTTCATCGCCTCGAGATCCGCCGGGTTGTTCATGTCGACGGTGACCTTTGCGATCTTTCCGACAATTGCCTTGATGTGCTTGTCACGGAAGACAGCGCCTATACCGCCTCTGCCCGCCTGTTTGTAGCGCGTGATACCACGACGCATGTCGTACCAAGAGAAGTTGAGACAGCTCATGTACGCGTGTTCGCCGGCAGGACCTGCTGTCACCACAGAAATGTCGCGGCCCTTATCCTTCGTGTGACGTTGTGTGAGGATCTTCGTAATCTCATGAGCATAGTCGGGAAGGTCGGAGGCATCAAGAATCTGCACCTTCCCCTCATCGCCGTCGATGAAGATGTAGACATCCTTGTCAGCCTTGCCCTGAATCTCCATCGCGTCGAATCCTGCGAACTTCAGGTATGGACCGAAGTAGCCCCCGACGTTGCTGTCAATCGGTATGCCGGTTTCCGGGGAGATTGATGTCACAATGGACTTCCCGGCACCGGGGTAACTAGTCACGCCGCCAAGAGGGCCACAGGCTATGCAGATCTCATTCTCAGGGTCGTCCCACTTCACAATCCTGTCCTTCGGTAGACTGTTCCACATGAGCCACAGGTCGAATCCCTTTCCACCTGTGAAGGTCTGTTTCATCTTGTCGTCAACAGGCTTAGTCTTGATTGTATTGTCGGACAGGTTGATGTAGAGGGTCTGGTTGGCATAACCGCGGTCGATCTTGGGTACTTGATAGGTCAGCTCTTTGATTGCCAACACTGCTCACCTTCCACTCTCTCGCCTCACCCGCGAGGTACAGTGGGAGCCGATGGCATTGTTCCACCATTTGAGTCTTGCCTTGTCGCAAAGCGCGCCGGGTGTATCGAACTTCTGCGCAAGTGCCACTCGCCGCTTGGTTCTCTTGCTTCGAAATGTGTTCGTCGTCCCTGACAGGTAGTCAGACCCTGTCGTTGAACCGTTGAGCAGTGGCGGATTGCACGTTGATGTCGTTGTAACAGTTTGTGGTCCAGTCATAGTTGGCCGTTCTGTGTTGCTTCACGGTATCTATGCCAACTCATCAGACTCATGGGCACGATAGGCTCAGAATCTGTGTGCCCAACACTGGATGTCGCTGCGGGCATGGTGACCGAAGTCGAACTCAGCGTGCACGATATGCCTAGCGAATGCGGAGCGCGATTTTCGACCGTCAGCACAAAGATGTCGGATTTCGACAGGTTGTTGGGCTCAGATTTGCGTTTTATGACGCTGTAGCAAGGCACCATGTTTCACCTGTAACTAGGCAACAATAAATAACCCTCTCGCGAACCGGATTCGGTTACACTGAGATTACATCGGCTCCGCAGTCACATGAATTGGAGGGAAACCACGGAAACCATCGGTGTTGCTTCGACTGCCCGCACAGAGATCGGGCTGGTGACTAAGACGACGAAGGCAATCGACGCTCCGGGTCCGCAGGGGATGCTTGCAATCCGCCTCGCATCAAGAGAGTCGACAGTCGGGGCTGCGCTTCGCGCCGATTTTTGTTCGACAGGCAATACCATGACCACTGGCGTGTACGAGGTGCATTGGTTCTGCGACACTGTGCTTAATCATACACGTCACCACAGGCGAGGGTGAGTCAATGCTGGAGGTGAGGAGGCAAGAGAAGCCTCAACTGATGTGAGGCCGGCTCGGGGGGCGCAGGTCACGCCGGGGTCAGGATTCGTGTGTGAACGTGGCCGTTGTCGCATAAGTGACGTGAAATGGCCCTACGAAGATTGACTAGTGGCATAACTTGGTCCAATCGTGTCAGGTCCTGAACTCGTTAAGGATATAATATCATGTGGAGCAAGGCCCCAGGGACTCACATTACATTTCGAAACCTCGGTCTTGTGGACCCACGCCCTCACATACCTTTCCTAGGAGATGAAGTTCATGGGTGAATCGGTTCATACCCCAACTTCGAGCTTTGCTGAAGAGCTCGCTGCGATTCCCGGCGGGGAGGCGGTCAACAAGTGTATTCAGTGTGGCATTTGTACCGCAAGCTGTGCGGTGGCACGGTACTCTGATGAATACCGCCCGCGGCAGCTGATTCAGAAGATCCTGCTGGGTGAGAGAGAAGAGGTGCTCAAGAGCGAGCTCCCTTGGCTCTGCATGACATGTCGGCTGTGTGAGGAACGATGCCAGGAGGGAGTGAGTCCGGCTGAGGTCTTCCACGCGGTGCGGATCCTTGCCGCCCGTGAGGGCCATGTGCCATTAGCCTTCAGGCAGGTCATGGCGGCGCTCATGCGCGATGGCTGGATTCTTGGCGACTCATACACGGATTTTGAGGAGGAAGACCGGGAGGATCTGGGCCTTGAAACGGATCTGGGTTGGAACAACGAGTTCCTTCACCGATTGAAGCAATACCTGCCGCTGGAGGAAGATGAATGAACGAGATTCTACTATATAGAGGCTGCACAACCCCTGTGCGTCTACCGGCGTACGAGGCTGCTACAATCGCAGTTCTGGAGAAGCTGGGCGTCAAGGTTCGTGACATGAAAGACGTCACGTGTTGCGGTGCGCAGTATGTTGAGTCTATAAGCCAGATTGCATTCGCGGCGATGAGCGGCCGGATCCTTGCTATGGCCGAGAAAGAGGGCCTAGACATCCTTGCAATCTGTGGAGCATGCTCAGGCTCGCTGAAGATAAACAAACATCTTCTTGATCACAATGAAGAGGCCCGAGGTCAGGTCAATGATATCCTTGCCGAGGAGGGCCTGAAGTACACAGGAAAGGTTCGTGTGAGGCATCTATTGCAGGTTCTAGCTGAAGACATCGGTTTCTCTGAGGTCGAGCGGGCCATCGTCAAGCCGTACGAAGGCATCAAGATTGCTGCACACTACGGATGCCATGTCACACGGCCCTTTGAGATTGTCCAGGTCGATGATCCTGAGAATCCCACAATAATCGATCAACTGGCGGAGATTGCAGGAGCAGAGTCTGTGGACTATGCAGGGAAGACGAGGTGTTGTGGAGGTCCCATGCTGGCGATGGATGAGAAGATCGCCACCAAGATTGGCCAAGAGAAGATCAAGAACGTTGAGGTTGCTGGCGCAGATGTCATTCTAACCGCGTGCGAGTTCTGCGACCTGCAGCTCACACAGGTTCAGTTCGATGAGGCCATGAGTTCAACTAGGAGGATACCAGTAATGCCAATCACACAGTTTCTCGGACCCGCACTTGGAATCGATGAAGACCGTCTCGGGCTAGGGCTAAACCGCATTGATCCAAGCCCGGTCCTCGATGCCCTGCAGGGGGGTAGTGCATGAGCAACGGAGCGGCCCGGAGCAATAATGTTCTCGTGGTCGGCGGCGGCGTGGCTGGAATGCAGGCTGCCCTTGATGTCGCAAACCAGGGGTACAAGGTATACCTCGTGGAGAAGGCCCCCTCCATTGGTGGCAGAATGGCCGCTCTTGACAAGACATTTCCAACTCTTGACTGCTCAGCATGTATCCTCACGCCACGTCTGAGCGAGGTTGCTAGGCACCCGAACATTGAGCTGCTGACGTACTCTGAAGTCCAGTCCGTTGAGGGATCTCTCGGTGACTTTACCGTGAGAGTGCTGAGGAAGGCCCGATACGTGCGTGAGGATCGTTGCTCGGGCTGTGGTGACTGCGCCCGTGAGTGCCCGGTGGAGGTGCCAAACGAGTTTGATGAGTTCTTGGGTTTCAGGAAAGCCATCTATGTCATGTTTCCTCAATCCACGCCTAACGTGTACACAATCGATGCTGAGCATTGCATCAGGTGCAAACGCTGTGAACGCGTGTGCGAGCGCGGTGCGATTGACTTCGATATGCAAGACGAGATTGTGGAATTGAAGGTGGGAGTGGTCGTTCTCTCTATTGGGTACAAGCTGTTTGATGTACGGCAGTACCCACGCCTCGGCTACGGGCATCATCGAAACGTCATTACGGCCATGGAGTTTGAGAGGTTGATCAACGCAGCGGGACCAACGAAGGGCCACCTCATACGACTGAGTGATGGCCGAATGCCCAAGCGAATCGGCTTCATTCAGTGCGTCGGCGCGCGGGACGTGAAGAAGGGCGTTCCCAACTGCTCTCGCGTCTGCTGCATGTATGGAATCAAGAACGCGGTCATGGCAAGAGAACACTATCCGGATGCCGAAGTGACAGTTTACTACGCAGACATTCGTGCCTTTGGAAAGGGCTTCGAAGAGTTCTACGAAATGGCCAAGACGCGCTTCGGTGTGAAGTTCATCAAAGGCCGCGTCGGCGAGATAGTTGAAGACCCCGAGACCGCCAATCTTCAATTCTATGTTGAAGACACGCTCTCTGGCGAGATACTTGACGTAGAGCACGACATGATTGTGCTGTGTCCGGGTCTCCAACCTGCAGAGGACCTCGACAAGCTTGCTGAGATGCTGGGACTGGACACTTCAACGGACGGCTACATCGAGACCCGTGACGCCTTTGCGGCACCGCTTGAGACCAACCATCCTGGAATTCTGGTCTGTGGGTGTGCTGATGGTCCCAAGGACATTCCAGACTCCGTCACCGCAGGGAGTGCCGCGGCCATGAAGGCAACCATTCTACTGTCTTCTGGAGGTGCAAAGTAGCTTTGGGCGAGAAAGAACAACCCCGCATCGGTGTGTTCGTGTGCCATTGCGGACACAACATCGCGGGGACAGTCGATGTTGAGCGCGTTGCGAAGGAGGCGTCCAAGTTCCCGAACGTCGTCTTCTCGACCGACGAGATGTTTATGTGCGCAGACTCAGGTCAAGAGCTGATTCGAACCAAGATCAAGGAGTTCGGCCTTAATCGAGTGGTGGTTGCCAGCTGCAGCCCACGGATGCATGAGCCCACTTTCCGTCGGGTGGTTGAAGAGGGCGGTCTCAACAGGTACCTGTTCGAGCAGGTGAACCTCCGCGAGCACGTTTCGTGGTGCCACATGCATGAGCCCGAGGCCGCAACGGAGAAGGCCATAGATTTGGTTCGAATGGCTGTTGCGCGTGCGGCGAGGCTGGAGAGTCTCCCAATCAAGACCGTCAGCGTTATCCCACGCACACTGATTGTGGGTGGCGGCATTGCTGGTCTGAGGGCTGCGCTGGACATTGCCGACAGAGGCTTTGAGGTTGTCTTGGTTGAGAAGGCTCCGAGGCTTGGCGGCCATGTCATCAAGTGGACTCATATGTTTCCAGGTGACAGGACCGGGGAGCAGGTCATAGGCCCGATGATAGAGCGGGTAATGAGCCATCCACGAATCAAGGTCTACACTGACAGCAAGGTCGTCGGCTTTGACGGCTACATTGGAAACTTCGAGGCTACTATTAGAAGCAATGACGGCAAGTCTGAGGAAAAGGTAGAGGTCGGCGCGGTAATAGTCGCGACAGGATTCAAGGCGTTCAAACCAAAGGGATACTACGCCTATGGAGAGTCACCTAACATTGTCACCCTTGAGGAGTTGCAGGAGATGCCCCGCCGCGACGATCTGCTGCGCCCCAGCGATGGCAAGCCCGTGAAGCGTATCGCGTTCATTGGCTGTGTTGGATCGCGGGAGCCCGGCGTCAAGGGACACGAACACTGCTCGCGATATTG
>QMYR01000055.1 GCA_003662765.1 Candidatus Thorarchaeota archaeon | reverse complement strand
CCTCAATGACCAGAACTCGCTTGCCCTTTATGGCCTCCATGTTTTCCACGCAGACTGGTGATGCAGCATCAATCACGACCGCGTTCGCGTCTAGTGCTTGAATGTTCTTCCGTACGGTTTCGATGTTCTCGTAGTCTGCAGTTTCTACCTTGTTTATGATGACCACATCTGCCATTCTCAGGTTCGTTTCGCCGGGATAGTACGAAACCTCATGGCCAGCTCGGTGAGGATCTGTCACGACAATGAGGAGGTCGGGCCTGTAGAATGGGAAGTCGTTATTGCCCCCGTCCCAGGTGATCACGTCAGCCTCCTGCTCGGCCTGCTCCAGAATCTTGCCATAATCAACACCGGCATAGACGATCACACCCATGTTGATCATGGGTTCGTACTCTTCACGCTCTTCTATCGTGCACCGGTACTTGTCCATGTCCTCAAGAGTTTCAAATCTCTGCGCGATTTGCGTTGTCAGGTCAGGGTCGTATGGCATCGGGTGGCGCACATTGACCGGCTTCAGCCCCATGTCGACCAATATCTTGTTGACTCTGCGAGACGTCTGACTCTTGCCACAACCGGTCCTAATGGCACAGACGGCTATGACGGGCTTTTTGCTCTTGAGCATGGTTGTTTCCGGCCCCATCAGTCGCATGTCCGGCCCAAGTGAGTTCACCCACGCTATCTTGTGTCCAACCGTCATATGTGGTAGGTCCGAATATGCCAGCACGCACTGCTCAGGCTTGAACTTCTCGACAAGCTCTGGCAGTCTGCTCTCGGGGTAGATTCTGATGCCCTCGGGATAGAGTCTTCCAGACAGTTCAGGTGGATAGATTCGATTCTCAATGCCCGGAATCTGCTCGGCAGTGAATGCCACAACCTCATACTCTTCATTGTCCCGGAAGTATACGTTGAAGTTGTGAAAGTCTCTGCCGGCTGCTCCCATAATGATGACTTTCTTCCTTCCCATGTCTATCGCCGCCGCTCTTTGCTGTGATGGTCGATGGGCCACGAGGGTGCGTTATGAAATTATTGGTATCGGTGGAGTTAGCGGTCCCGCTCGGACAGCCGTGTCGACCACCTCTCGAAAAATCAAACTTTCGAAAAATCGCCATGATAATACAAAGACTTAAGTTGAAGGTCTGCGAGGTCGAAATGCTGGCTGCTGAGCCCACGAAACTTGCTATCTGGACCCGGGGTGCAATTGTGAAGCTTGTAGACTTGGCCCGTGAGTCTATTAGAATACTAAAGGAGTGCGGGGATGAAGGCATTCGGAGCGATGTTCTCGCGGAGAGACTGAACTCCCCAAAGCGTCGAGTCTACGATGTTATTGCCGTGCTTAAGGCTCTGGATCTCGTCAAGACCAAGAGACGTTTTGACGGCACCACAGTGACTTGGATTGACCGAAGCTGGGACTTCGTGCCTCGAGATCAGTTCGAGTCATTGAGGATGACACTAGATGGGGTCACTTCGGAGAGAAACGACCTCCAGGTTCAGGTCGCGGAGCTGAAGGAACAAATTCGAATGATCAAGTCTCGTCTGAGGCAAGAGGTGCCTGTGACCGAAGGCTCTGCAAAGACGGAATTCAATACAACGATGTTGACTGTACGAGCAGTTTCCCGGAGGGGGCTAAAACGTGTCACCGACTCCGGCGTTGAGGTTGTGATAGAGTCATACGAACCAGGCCTCATTGTAGACCCGACAGTGAAACAGATTGACGAAACTCAGGCTCTCCTCAGGAGTCTACAGCGACTCTGATTCAGACCATTCAATGGGGGGCACGGTCACTCTGCAAGCCGCACCGTGACCATACTTCCTCGTCGCACTCCTCGCAGTTGTTCAAGTGAGTCTGTGGGAGATGTGATTCTCCCAAGCACATTCACCGGACTGAAAGTACGCATGTCGCTCAGGTATATGCACAGCGAGTCACCTAGTGGCATGTACGCAATGTCCCCTCTCTTGACGTCACGAACAGGTTTTTGATTTCCTCTCGATATCCCAAGTGTAATCTTCATCTCATCTCTCAGCAGGGCTGTGCGTCCCTCAAAAGGTAACATGGACCTGATGTCCTCGACTATCTGCGGTGCCATCACTCTGTCCAAGATGCCGCGAAGAATGAGTTCGTCTTCAAACTCGAACTCGATAAGAATCTCGCTTTCACTCATCTCAGGCACCACTCTACTTTGCTCCGCCTGACTAAAATGTCATGTGGTCTTCGTGGCCACAAAACCTATCTTCTTGCTCACGTCAGCCGTCGTGGAGTGACTGGGACTGACAGCGACCAAACTTGATGTGGCATTTGTAGTTGACACGACCGGTTCCATGAAGGACGACATAAGAGCTGTGAAGGACCGCCTCTTTGATATAGTGGACCACATAACCAGACGGACTGAGGGCCTTGAGATTCGTTTTGCGGTAGTTTCCTATCGCGACCATCCACCACAGGATTTGTCATATGTGACTCGTGTCTTCGACTTCACATCGAAAGTGAAGAAGATTCACAAGCAGATATCCAAACTCAAGCCGTCGCTGGGCGGTGATCCTCCAGAGGCTGTTGCCGATGGCCTCTATGACGCAAGGACGAAACTCTCGTGGGCGCCTGATGCATACAAGGTCCTTCTTCTAATCGGTGATGCTCCGCCTCATGGTCGCGCATACAACACATTGAAAGACGACTATTGGCCAGATGGGTGTCCTGCTGGTCATGATCCGCGAGAGGAGGTGGTTTCTCTCCGCCGTGATCACGGTTCGACCATGTTCATCTTCGTAGTGGGCTGCAACGAGGCTGTTGAGCAGTCTTTCAGGAGCATCGCCGAGGCAGTCGAGGGCGGCCGATACTTCTCGCTGCAAGAGGCCAACGAGCTGCCCGAGGCGATTCTGAACATTCTTGAAGAGATTGGCGACCTCATAGAGGACGACCGGAGAGTACTGGCTTACTATGAGTCCCATGACGGGGTATTTGATCTGCGGGAGGCCGCAGAGTCGCTCGGAATTGATATCCGGACACTGAAGACATCTTTGTCTAGGCTAATCGAGTTGGGACATATTCCTCGTTGGCCGCGTGGTCGACCACTATCGCCGGACAGCATGGGTATCGACGTTGAACTTGGATCGGTTCCGGACGCGATTGTTGGGGGTCGACCGTTCAAGTACGGGGTCCGAGTGAGGAACCCGAGTTCTTCTGTGGTTGCTATCCGAGTTGTGGCTTCTCTAATCACCGATGACGGGATATCCGAGATAATCAACGAACAACATGATGTCGGCCCCCGCTCTGAGCAGCAACTGGAGCTGACCCTTGTACCTATGGCCTTTGAGGCCGGAAGAGCCACAATCAGGGTTGAGGTGCTCTACGGCTCGCGGCAACTGGCATCACAAATCTATCGAACACGTGTATATGAGGTCTAAGGATGTTGACGTTCCGCATTGAGTGCGAGTCCAGAAACTGCGGGTCGAATCTCAACTTGCTCTCCATGATGTCGGAGGGACATACCAGTGGCTGAGAAGATCCTGGGGGAGATTCGCAGACTGGCCAAGGGTGGATTCGTAACGGGGTTCGTCTGTGCCCGTATTCCTACCGGCAAGCTTCCCTCGAATTGGATGCAGTCGAACATGGTCGATCACAGCCTTGGTGACCGCATCAAACAGAAGGGGATCTTGAAGACATTTCTTGTTCCTGCCGACCGTGTTGTGCGTCTTGTTCGTGACACGGGAGCTCTGACGCCCCATTCTAGGTCCCTGCTGCTGTTGGGTCCTCCCGGTATTGAGTCTCGACGTTTCGTGGTCTATGTTGGTCCGCTTACCAAGTCCGCCTCAGAGGCACATGTCGTTGCCCTCTGGACCCATCGTTTCTCTCCAGAGGCCTCGTCAGCAATCTTTATCCCCTCGAAACGAGAGCACGCTGAGGAGCCTGTTCTTGACTATGTTACTCAAATGGAGCGTGATGTGAGGGCTGGCCTTCTAGACAGTGCGATTGCAAGTCAAGATGAGGCACTCTCTTCATTCTCAACAGGGGCCGCACGTGATGCGGGCCGCATTGTTCTGTTGCATAAGGGGGACACCGAAGACATCGAGAAGATTGAGTCTCTATTTCTGCGTTGGATTGGTCAGCTCGAACTTGTCCGAGGCATGCGGAACGCCATCGCTGTATTCCTCCAAGAACATGCTGGTGAAACCCGATTGGTAGTTTGGGACTCTCCTCGTGGAGTTGTAGCGTCCTCCCTCTCTTCGAGGATACCTGTTACAGTACTTGTTCAACGGTACGCAGTTTCGGTGTGGTTCAGTAGTCAGGATGCAGATTGGATGGAGGCGAGCGCAAGACCGTCAGCCAGCTCGCCCGCCGAATCGCAGTCAGGGGCCATGGAGTCGTTAGAGTCCGATGCGGTCGAAACGCTGCAGAAGCGCTTGGATGCTATCAATGTCGAGCGCCTTCTGGATATGATCGAGAATCTCGAGAAACGTGTCGCCCAACTGTTACCGACATACGCTTGTGAAGACACTGGTGTGAAAGCTGGACGAAGCGCCCTTGGGCAAGTTGTGAAGAGACTAGATGATCTCACCAGCCGGCTTGAGGAATTGGCCGATCGTCTAGAGCGGCTGGAGGCACGTGCTGCGCAGTTGATCGAGGGAGGTGGGGTCGACGGATAAGGACAGACTGAGCTGGCTTGAGGAAGGGAGCGCCAAGGTCGCGACGTTGGAGAGAATCGCCAGTCGACTTCAGCAACTTCAGGCTGTCGTTACGGAACTGGAGAACATGAGTGACCCTATGAAACAGGGTCATGTTCTCTCTCGAGAGGAGATTGCAGAGGTCACACAGATGATGGACCGTCTGAGCCGTGGCATAATATCTCTGGAGCAGAGTATGACAAGACTGGAACAGAACATGAATGCCATCGACGAGTTACGTCGTGGGCACTAGTCAGATGTTTCTGGCAGCACTGAAGAGGTAGTTCTCAAAGTCGACTATAGAAATCTGCGTCATCCTGACGACTGACCCGTTGATCTCCTCAAACGTACTCTTGGCGGCCTCGGTGTTGATGTTGCTACCAAGCGCAAGGAAGTCAAGACGGTATCTCGTGTGTGAGGCAATGGCACGGAGGAAAGCACTCGGGTCTTCGTCGGGATCCTTCACAGAGTCGCCAACGACCAAGATCAGTGTGGGTAGGTCGTCGCCAAAGTCCTCTAGGAGTTCAGCCACTGCACGATATGCGTCGCTCATCTCAGTTCTGCTTGATGACTCTCTCATGGCGTCTAGAATCGAGTATATGAGAGAAATCTGTACCTCCTGGGATGAGATGTCCTCAGAGAAGCTGGCGTAGTACTGCACATTCTCTCCCTTTTGGATTGAGAACTTCTCAGCCCTGTCAGTCACCGTGATGAGGCCCAGCCGCCCCTCCGAGCGATTTGCGGAGAGGCCTGCAAGTGCAAGCAGTCCCAATACGGCTGCACCCTCGGCCCGTGTGACCAACGAGTCGAGGTCCCCGACGAACTTCTTGACCTCGGGGACCAGCTCCGCCAGACTCGAAAGCCTATGTCTGACCGAGTAGAGTGTCTTGATCTCTACATCAGCGGCGTCCATACCGGCGTCGAGCGAGATACAGAGAATGACGTTCATGCTTCGAAGCAGAATCCGGGGCACCCAGCGAATTGCGGCGTCACGGAGTCGAGCAAGCTGTCCTTCGAGGAGGGGGGGATCGGAGTCTATGAGCGTCGCTGTGATTGGCGTTCCGGTGAGGCCCAGATGAGCCTGGGTTCCTATTCCGACCAGAGTCGGTCGCAACGATGAAACAATCTCCCTCTCATGTAGATACACGAGCGCAGAGTCCTCGGCGGTGAGGTCGCCACGATCCGTGTGGAAGGAGAAGACTGCCTTCGTGATATCTTGGATTGAGGAGTCGTACCGAACGATATCGACGGACGCACCATCAGTAAGTGAGAACAACGCACCATCGCCAGCCGCCACCGAGATCTCGTGTGGTTTCAAGTTTCTTCGTTCCCTGACGAAGCCTCCCCACCAATGCTTCGGGTCCGCAACGAGAACTAGGACCACGTCGTCATCGGCAATGCCCAACGTGTTCATGTCACTCCGGTGCATTCCGACCCGGCCCGGTTCCTCATCTCCCACTCTTACACGGTAGTGTAATGCGGAGAGTATTTCTCCGCCGTCGCGTAAGCGCAGACACTGAACCAAGAAATGACCGAACTGATTAAGATGGGACGGCGAGTCTAGGACGATTCCCCCCGAAGTGGCTGCCTTTCTAATCAATGTGGCGTACACATCTGCTCTTCTGACGGCAAGTGTTTCGTCAAAGGAGTTCCTCCACCCAGCAGTTATCAACGTGCCATCCCGTTCTATACGAAGTGCTAGGCACCTTGCGGGAGTCATAGGGTCCTCTACTAGAGTGAGCACCATGTTGTCCGTATCAACGACACCCTCTGGCGTCACCATGTAGTCAACCGAGGTCACACCTATGTCCGTCCTCCGTACGAGTACTTGGAGGAACCTCGCAACCTCCTTAGCGCTTGCCCGTCCAAGGGATCCCTCGACTGCGATTGAGGCACGTGACTCTTGACACTGAAGGAACGCTGGTCTTGGCGGAAGGAGGCCCAGCATATTGCCGCCTAGAATCCTGTGGAGGTCTTTTGGCGTAGCCTCAATGCTCTTACTGAGCAAGAAACTCAGAATTTCGGCAATGCTGTCGCCGAGTTGTGTTTCAGGGTATGAACTTGCGAACAGAATCTTCGTCGACCACTCTGAGCCAAGCTGCTCCCTGAGCCTCCGGATGAGGGAGGAGAGCTCTGCAATGGTCGCCCCCGTTGTCAAGACACGGACTCCATCTATCTCAAGTAGCCTTGTCAGAGGAACGACCCAATTTCCGTAGACTCGTGGTGCTACAAGCACGGGAGGGGTGTCCAGACCCAGTTCGCGGATTCGAACGAGCCACTTGAGAAGATGGTCCACATCCGATTCCTCGTCAAGCTCGACCTGAAACGGTCCACTCTGCTTTATGTGGTGGAGAACATCGTTTCTCGCGGGGCCCTTGAAGACCTCGGGCAGGTCCTCAGCGCGAACTGTACAGACCCATCCTCTTCCGTCTGCTGCCCCATATCTCAGGTCTTGGGTGGCATACAGCCGAGGTGCGTACCGCGAGTTGATACACCACTGTCTTGCGAGGCGACGATTGCTTCGTTTCTGGTCACTCGGTAGCGGTACTCGCCCGATTCGTGTAAGAGGTTTCACCAGAAAGAAGTCGATGAACCACCCCTTCGACAGTCCTTGGTAGACATCCCCTAGGATTGGCGGGGGCTTGAGATACTCGTATGACTTGCGTGGCAGATACTTGTACGACTCTGGGTACTTTGAGGCGAGGCTCATCAGGTGCTGTTCCACCATTTTGCAGTAGGCCAAGAGTCGTTCTGGGTCAAACTTCTTTACCTGCTCCGCAACTCTCACCTCGCCGAGCTGCACTGATGCATCAACCATGACGAAACGAAGAATCTCATTGCTCTCTGTGTCTTCTACGACCAGCACAAGTCGTGTCCTCCACACTCACAACTGGATAGTGAACCGATATATGGCTAATGCAAACGAAGAGAACTCAGCTCGGCTAATGACTTATGTGTCCGCAGTCCAAGCAGCAACAGGGAGTCATCTACATGTTATGGGTGCAATCGACTGAAGACTTACCTCAGTGGGGGATAAAGAAGGGTGACAGATTTCCATTCTATGTAGTCGATGCACATCACCATATGGGTCGCGAGAACACGCACCAGAACACCCCACCCCGTGCCTACGAGTTCTACTCGCTTCTCTGGTTTGAGCTGCAGAAGATGGCCTCTGAGATGCATGATGCGGACGCCCTTCGGTTCTTACCTGTCGAAGTGGGTCCAGTGGAGTCCGTGGGGAGAGTGTTCAACATAAGGGATCACTGGCACAACAATAGTCATGGCTGGCTCGTCGACCGCACGATTGTATTTCCCTATACTGACGACTACTGTAAGCATGGTTTTCCCGAGAATGCGAGCTTCCACGTTTCGAATGACCGCATATTTCGCTGGACAACACAGGCGCCACACTCGCTTCGCCTTATTGGATTTGCCCGTATTGATCCTCTAGATGATGAGAATGGAAGACCGGGTCTTGCGGTAGGAGAGCTTGAGCGTGCCATTTTGACGCTGGGGCTTCGAGGCCTAAAACTGCATCCACTCGCCCAGCTCTTTGTAGACCAACTTGACCAGCCGGTTGTTCGAGGTGTCGTTAGGCGTGCTGGTGAACTGGGCATTCCGACATTGTTCGATAGTAGGAATATCGCAACGGTAGAGCGAATCAGTGAGATGGTTCAGACAATCCAAGAGGAGCAACGCATTTCCTCTCGGTGGCCTCGGGTAATCTTGGGCCACTGCGGCATGAGCCCGGGGTCGCCCAGACTCTACGAGTTCTTGTCTCATCCTCTCATTTTTGGCGAGACTTCCACTCTCCATGGGAAGGATGTGCCACTTCTTTTTGAGTCCGCTCATGACAACATTCATGACCCTGCGCACCGGTGGTCTGAAAAGCTGATTTTCGGCACAGACTACAGTTTCCTCTCTGTGCAGGCTGCTGATGTCATTCTGTACCTTCTCTCCCGCGATTTCCCTGGCGACCCGTCAGACATCCAGAGAATCTTGGCCGGCAATGCTCTCTCTCTTGTTGGTCGTCCCTTTGCGCCAGCAGCCCGAAGCAGGAAGAGGCCGCGCCAATTCCTGCTATCTGAGAGTGTATCCGGACTATCTGTGGAGATCATTCAGAGAGCAGCTGAGACTGCCGATGCTCTGGGGTGGAGGCTTGCATCGCTCGACTTCATGCGGCCTCCTGACGGGACGTGGGTGTCACCCGACTCTTTTGCATCGGGAGAGAACGGAGTGTATCGGGACTCCTGTGTCATGTCGCTACAGCGGGACGGTGTCTTGGTTCATCTGTGGCTGCGTCCGCAACCGGGCGGTGGATACTGTATTGGCGTGGTATATGTCGGACGAAAACACCGTGTGGTGACAACTGAGAGCTATGCGCATGGCGCCAATGAGTCATTGTCTGCGTTGCTCAACGCCTCGTCGATGCTGTTGTCCTCGATTGATGATCTGATGCTTGAGATCCGTCGAGCCCTATCGTAGACGGTCTACTCATGTTTATATCGACTCGGTCCCTGATGGCACCCGTAACTCTCAGTGGAGGTTCCTGCGATAACTCCAAAGGTCACACTTGAGATTGTTGACGGAGGCGATCTGCGAGGGTTTGCTCATCTCAACCCCCGCACAGCCGAGAGGCTCAACGCTGACTTGGGGTCGATTGTGGTCTTTGAGGATCCAAATAGCACCTTCTGGGGTGCTGCCGAGATTAGAATGAATGATGAGGTTGCCGAGGATCAGATAATGATTGACACACTTGTTCTCGAGGCCTCGTTGCTCATGGAAGGCGATCAGGTAGAAGTGGCTCTGTATGACCGGGACATGATTGCTCTGGAGTACGTTGAGTTCGGGCTGAAACCGATGACCGATGATGCAAACACCGAGGACTTGGTGTCAAGGGCCGCGGCTAACGTTGCCACGCTGGAGAAACGGATTGATGGGCGTCTCGTATATCCCGGCATGTCCTTCAGCTGGCCGGAGCTTGGTGTGAAGGTCGAGATAGTCGGTACTCGTCCTCCCCTGACCGGGAAGAGCTTTGCGAAGCTGGCGTTTGAGGCTCTTCGGGAGAAGACTGGTTACGAGTTCAAGACAATTGGTATCGCAAGACCGTTCAATGCAATCTTGCTTGTGGACACCAGCGGGTCCATGAAGACCACGGATGTCCCCGTGCGTGATATTGCACATGCTCGTGAGGGGCTCAAGGACTTGGCAGGCGACAACCCTGAGGTGCAGGCTTTCCTAAACCGATTCAGAGAGGGGTCAAAGGTAAGCCGTGCAGAAGCGGCTGCCATGGCTGTACTTCTCTATCTTGCAGAGAAGGTCGGACGCGGATATGGCGAGAAGGTCGCGGTGATAACGTTCGAGAAGGAGGCCTCAGAGATGACGTTCTTGAACTCCGAAACTGGGGAAGTCCAGCCCTTTGTCGAGTGTACCGGCAAAGACAAGGCCCTAGGCCTCCAGATTGTCAGCAACCACGTGGTTGACAAGGTTGAGGAGGGAGGAACCCTGACCGACATGGGTTCAGCCTTGATCAAGGCCCGAGAGGTGCTTGACGCATTCGGCGACCCGAACAAGCCAACTATGATAATCATGCTCACTGACGGGATTCCCACTGCTGGCCCTACACCGATGAGGGTCCTGAAGGAAAAGTTCAGCGACAGAAGAAACCTTGTGATCTATTGTATTGGCCTCGGCGAACGGACTGAGATTGACGAGGAACTCATGCTAGCCATCGCACAATACGGCAATGGCACGTACAGACATGTCGACAACATGCGCGACCTGCTCGAGTGGTATGGTCGACTGGCCAGTGAGTTCGCGGTAGTCGTTAGAGGATCCCCACAGGACTAGTCGCTCTCTTCAGGGGGTGCAAGTGCGCGCGTCAGATCTCTAAGAGTGTCGAGATCCATTTCCTGAATCTGTTCCTCCGGAATGCCTGCCAACATGTCCGGGGGTATCATGACTAGGATTTCTGCGCGCTCTTCGCCATACTTCTCTGCCAGCACCCGTCGGCGCTCGTCCTTGTCCTCTGGCAGCTCGGCAGGAGTTGTGCTCTTTGCAGCCTCAATCATCTTTTCAAGGTCCTTTGCACTGAGTCGTTCTACGTCCTCCTCCGTGAGAGAGGCTCGAACTTCGGGAGGCAGCTTCTCTAGAAGTTTCTCCTTCTCTGTCTTCCGTTTCTTCTTTGTAGGTTCTGCGGGAACGGCCTCCTCAGCAGTTTCTGCCACAGTTTCGGTGGTTTCGCCGGGAGCGGCCACGAGAGCCTCGAGTTCCTCGATGCTTAGGATTGATAGTGCCTCTTCACCGACCGACTCCCTCACTTCGGGCGGGATTTTCGCAAGCAGTTCTTCTCGGGTGTGTCCCTTTCTGACCTTGCGGACGCGCTTGACCTTCCTTACCTTTACTTTCTTCTTCTTTTTCTTCGGCTCTTTGCTCTCCGACAACGAGTCGACGAGTTCCCGTGCGGTTTCGGGGGTCAGTCTTCTCAGGTCCTCAGGAGGTAGCTTCTCTAGCGTGTCACGCGGCAGCTCTGCAAGAATCTCTTCGACTTCTGGAGCGAGAGACAGTCCCGTGTGAGTGGACATGGCTATCTCAGGAGCCGCGCCCTCCGCTCCTGCCAAGATTATCGGTCCCGCCTCCATCTCCTCTATGACTGACATGTCAATCTCGACATCGAAGTTGGCCGCTCTCCATCTGAGGTACCGGTCAATGCTGTCTGCCCTTATTCCGAGATCCAGCATGAAGTTGCGAATTTCGTCGTCCTCCATGTCGGGGAAAGCCTCGATGAACTTGTCAATCACATCTTCCTTGAGCCTCGCCCAAATTGGTCCGTTCATCAGCTTTGAGAGTCCCACTGCACAATGGGACCTCACCCACGGACTCGAATCCTTCAGTCCTTTCAGAAGGTAAGGAATGGTACGCGGCTGATGATACCATGCGAGGACTTGAGCTGCTGCTATTCTGACATCCTCTTCTTCGTCAGAGAGTGCCTTCACGACTTCGTCTACGACAGACGGGTCGCCAAGATCTATTGCTGCAATCAAGGCCCGTTCCCTGACGGTTTCTGAAACATCGGAAAAAGCCTTTATCAGTTCTTCCCGAACTCTCCGATCCTTTCTCGCAAGGCTGCTTACGCGTTCGGTTTCGAACTCCAGCAGGAGACGCCTGGTTTCCGACAAGGATCCTCTCTCCGTGGTGACTGGGACTCGCTTTGGAGTCGGCGCACAGTCGTACTTGCAAAGCAGTTGTAGAATGATACTTAAATCAGTTGGCCATGTGTACGCGCCCTTCTATACTTCTGTATCACTCTGATGGTACGACAGTGATACCGTGAACGGACCCACCACGGACCGCATCAGATTTAGGTGTGTTGTGTGGCGAAACTGATGGAGAGGCAAATGGATGCAGACATTGAATCACAGTTGACGCGACTCTTGCTCTTCGTCTTGCTGATTCTGCTGTATGTAGAGATATCCGCACTTCTCCCAAGGCTCGCCCCAATCGAGCTGCGTGGGGCTGTGGCAACGCTAGCATTCTTCTTGGTCATGGGACTGATGTACGCGACCGTGTCAGCCTTCTTACGGTGGGAGGGTAGAGGGTCGATCTCCAATCTCGGACTGAAGATTGATGACACATTCGCCATCCACTTGTTCTTCGGCGCTATTGCCGGTGGTGCAGCGGCCGGCTTGGTTGTTCTCATTGCTCTATTCTTTGGTGGCCAGCTTCGACCCGCATCCGAGATCACAGTCGACTTGCTCGTCAGTGAGGCCATCATCACGATTCCTGTGGCTCTCATCGAGGAGCTGTGCTATAGGGGCTACATGCTGACTCGGATGGTGCGCCTGTGGGGGCGGGCGACGGGTATTCTGGTGAGCTCCATCGTCTTTGCGCTCTTTCACTTCAGTTGGTGGACTCCACTGGGCACAGTCCCGCCACTCCTGATCGTAATGTTCACAGCTAATATTGCATTGGGCGGCGCAGTGCTATCAATTGGCTACTATCTCTCAGGCGAGCGTCTGTGGGTGCCCATTGGATTTCATTTCGGGTGGAACGTAGTTGCCTACGTGATGTTTCCCGTCTACCCACGAACACCGGTCATGTTGCCAGAGGTGTTCCAGATCGAGTGGGGTGTCACCACAGTAGCTGGCTTTCTGTTTGGGCTGTCCCTGCTGCACCTGCTCTTGAGTCGGCAACGGATGAATATGACAAGAAACAGAGGTCGGGGTCGGTAGGAACCGACCCCTGAACGGTGCTGCACAGGAGCCAACCGGCGTGCTTGCTGGCTGTCCTATCTACTCATTCTGCTGGCCTGTTTCGGCTGCGGCGGAGGCGCTCTCCTCCTCTCGGGCCACTATCATTGTGATGCCGCTGAGAGCTACAAGCCTTACCCGTTCTCCTTTCCGGATGGGCGGTCCAATCGTCCGCGCCCACCAGATTTCAGCGCCAGCCTTTACCTTGCCCTTTGGATTGATGTCCGTAAGGGCAACGAGATCCCTTGTGGCGTGGTATTGATACTCGGGCCACTCGTCATAGTTTCTCAGGAAGGCCGCGTAGAGTATCATCAGCCCCAGGACGGTCCCGGCCATGATGTATACCGTCATCTTGTGTGTGGGATCCAGAAACGCTGAGATCACGATGGCGAGCCCATAGATTGGGAATAGCTTCAATGACAGCTTGGCGTCGATGAAGCCCCCGTGCATCAGCCCGCCACCACCGGTGAACATGGCCAGCATCAGGAATAGAATGGCTGCGGTGGCAAACAGCATCCATGCATTGAACTCCTGACCGTTCAGGTACACCTGAAAGACAAAGAGT
>QMYR01000054.1 GCA_003662765.1 Candidatus Thorarchaeota archaeon | reverse complement strand
CGTCCACTATGACGCCACTATCGGGTCACCCCAGTATCCGGGAATCTCTGGCGCGGTTGGGATCGACCAAGAGTTTGATGTGGAGTACAAGAATGTCAACGGTACAGGCATTCTTGGAGCGTCCGTCACATGCAACTGGACCAATACCTACACGGTCACGGAGCAGGGCGGAGGGGTGTACCGCATCCACTTGAGCACGACTGGAGTCCAGATTGGAGAATACCCCATTCAGGTCATTGCTCGTGCGCCGTTCGTGCTCGAACGACAAATGGTCATCTACGTTGAAGTCAGGGAAATCTACAATACAATCTCATATTCGGCCAACCAGCTGTCCATTCCCGTTGGAGAATCGGCCTCCTTCACGTTGACGTGGACCGACACAGACTCCAACCAGCCGATCTCCGGAGCCAACACTTCGATAGTGTGCAACTGGACTGCATTCCACTCCACAGGGGAGAAGAACTACTCTGTCATAGAAACCTCTCCTGGCGAGTACAGAATCACGATATTCACTCAGGACGACGACCCACTGACATCCGAGGGAGAGTTCTACAACGTTCAGTTCAATGTCACAAGGCCCAACTACCAGAACCACACATTCGTCATCCAAGTGCAGATTCGAAAGCACAATACCCTGTTCATCTTGGACTCGCCAGTAGAACAGACACCCTATACGGGCACAGTGGTTGTACTCGTCGAGTTCACAGACACGGATCTAAGCGAGGGTATAACGAACACGACTGGCAACGTCAATATACAGGTGTCTTCCCCAACGGCAACTCAGCTCACATGGAGTGTTGCTGCGTCCTCATTGGGCGCAGGCCACTACAATATCACGTTCGATGCTGACCAATGGGGTACCATTGGCTGGAAAGACCTCATCATTACCGTACGCTGGGTCGGACCGGTGGACAAGTACTACAACCAGACAATACAGACCTCCGTTAGGATACTGGGCACGGACACAGACCTCTACCTAGAACAGGCGCCGACGGCAAAGTACTATCTTGAGGAGGTCACGTTCACTGCTGTGTACTGGGATGCAGTCAACGGTACGAAGATCTCCAACGCAACCTATGCCTATGTCCATGTCCGCTTGACGCCCATCACAGCGGGACATCCGGTCACACAGCAGGACTTCAGCATCTTCGAGCTGACGAGCGATCCGGGCACCTACGAGTTTAGGCTCAACACGTCAGCCTTCGGCATCACAGGAAGCTTCCAGTTCCAAATCGACTTCATGTGGGCTGCCGGACAGGCGCCGCTCTACGAGAACAAGACGATGACTGTGACCATAGTTGTCCTAGAGAGACCGACCTATGTTGACTACTCACCGGTGGCATCAACACCATATGGGGAAACCGCCACCCTGACATTCAGTTATATCGACACCCTTAGCGCTGAGAAGATCGCCAACTCTAGTTCTCTCGTGGTGACCCTGACCGAGGGCTACGTTGTGTTCAGTCTCACCTATAACGACGCACAGAAGCTCTTCACCATGACAATCGACACCACGAGCCTCGGCTCAACAGGCACGTTCACACTTCATCTCGTTCTCAACTGGACGGGCGAGCCTTACTACACTGATGTTTCCGGGCAGGCGTTCACGCTCACTGTCGTTCTGAGGAATACCCAGCTTGGTCACCTGTCCTTCGCGCCGCCACAGTGGGGGAACAACGTGACAATAGAGTTTGTGTATACTGACCTCGTGTCTGGTTCCACCACCGGAATGACCGGCACACTGACACTTGACTCGTGGTTGGCAGGCTACTACACTGTCACCTATGTGCCGGAGGGACACTTTGTTGTAGAGATTGACACATCAGGGTTCCCGTCCGACGGTGTCTTCACTCTCAATGCCACAGTGACGTACTCTGGCTCCAACTACGCAGCCGATGCCTCAGACATCTTCAATCTAGCAGTGAACAAGCGGTCAACTCAACTCGGCTACGATAGCCCGGATCCCGCACCGTATCAAGAGAACGTGTCACTTGTCATAACATACACTGACGACACAACAGGCAACCCAATTGACGGCGCCACGGTCTCGGTAAGCTGCATGAACAGCTCCGTCACGATACACGCTGGCGATTACTGGGTCACTGGCCTTGGGAACGGGCAGTACCTAGTTGAGGTGGATAGCACGGCACTCGGGTCTGTTGCCACGTTCATTCTCAATGTGACTGTGACATGGACAGGCCAGCCATATTACCAGCAGGCCTCTAAGGATGTCACCGCAAGGGTTGTCCACAGGCCTACACAGATACTTGTGACGCAGACACCCGGAAACACACCGTTTCTAGAGAATGTGACCTTCAGGTTCAAGTTCAGCGACTTCCTCACGAGTCAGCTGATAGCAATCACGAAGGCAGACATCGCACTCTCCCACGGCACCGGCCACACTGTCATCACAACATCGCAGTATGCCCTTCACGCGACCTCCACATACTACGAAATCAGCTTTAGTTCTACCGTGCTCAACCCGTCGGGTCTGGTTTCCAACGAGGAGATACAGCTCGTGATCGATTGTAGCACTTCGGCACCGTACTACGCCCCAAGAAACACAACCGTACTTGCTGAAACGGTCGAGAGGCCCACGCAGATATTCTTCCCACTGGTTCAGGCCACGCCGTACACCGACAACATCTCAATCGTCGTGGAGTACGTCGACTATCTGACCAAGACGGGAATCGCGGGCGCCACTGTGACACTGACGTTTGCAGGGCTGCCCTCAGCGACATACTATGTGACTGACAGGCTCACCGGATCCTACGAAATTCTCGTGCCCACTGAGCAGTTCGGTTCAACAGGTACCATCACATTCAACCTCACCATAGGTAAGAGTGGGACACCCTTCTACGCATCGAGAACAGCGAGCGATGTCAACGCAGTAATACGACCGATTCAGACCTCCGTAATCGCATCCGCTCCCTCTCCCGCCTCTGTGCCAGTTGGAGAGGACCATGTGGTGAACATCACCGTCTACGACACTGATCACGATGTGCCCCTCACGGGTGCAACAATTAACACCGACTGGATGAGCCTGTACGGCACATCGGTGACGACCGTTGAGGTCGGAAACGGGGTGTATAGGCTTGTAATCAACACAACCGGTCTGGTGGCTCAGCCCTTCTCCTTCACCGTCTGGGCGGTGAAAACAAACTACCGCAATGCGTCTGCCTCTGTCACTATTCAGCCCGGTGCCCTGACAGTAGATATCGTTCCTGCCAAGACAACATACTATGCTGACTGGGGAGAAACTGTACTGATAGCGGTCAACATAGTGGAGCCATACCACGGGACTCTTGTTCCAGACATGACAGTGAGGTTCCTGTGGAATGGTACGCTCTACAACTTCACAGACTGGAGCAATGGCACCTACACACTGTGGCTAGATACATCCGCCCAAGACCACGGTGTCTATGAACCGCTCATCACTGTGAGCCGGGAGTTCTATCAGCCACGCTCAAAGAGCATCACTCTGGTCGTATCCAAGGCAACCGGGGAGATCGTGCCAGAGATGTCGACGATTGAGGGGGTACCTTCGGAGTACGTCCAGTTCTGGGTGTATCTCAATGACACAGTCAGGAACCTGCCAGTTGCTGGAGGAAATGTGACCCTGACTTGGAATGACACAACTTACGTGATGGCCCCAGGCACTACTGCCGGTTACTACTTGGGCGCTCTCAATCTCACAGGCTTTGCCATAGGTCAATACCAGGCATCTGTCCGGGCTGTCGCTCCGAACCTTGTCTTCTTGGAGATAGAGATTGAAGTTGTGGTGTTGCCTCTGCCCACGGCAATCACGCTCAACGAAGGAGCAATATCACTCTCGGTCTACAGAGGGGACTTGGTGACAATAGTCGTTGAATACAACAACACGTTCAACTCCTCTAGAATACGTGGAGCCACTGTGAGGTATGAGGTGGCCGGACTATCTGGGACGCTCACGGAACAGGCCGACGGCACGTACACAACCACAATAGACACATCAGCTCTCGGCGTGGGCCCACTCGACCTGAGGATAACCGCAGCAAAGAGTGGCTATGCGACCTCGCAGTTGACGGTTGTGCTCGACATTATGCCAATTCCCACACAGCTGACGGTCGACTCGCAGCTTCTTAGCGGGTACTATGGTGACACACTAACATTCACGTTCTACTATAATGATACTCATAGCAACCAGCCGATTGCTGACGCCGACGTAATGGTCACCTGGGACGGAGGCGCCAGCGTGGTGGTGGACCATCACAATGGCACTTACTCGGTGTCTCTGCTCCTCAACGTGACCGTTCCAAGGACGTACAAAGTGAGCGTTTCGTTCTCGAAACCCGCCTATCAGTCAGCCTTTGCAGAGGTCAATCTTGCAATGGCCCGCACGCCCGCTGCAATCACAGGTGCGTCGAGTCTGTCCGTACCAGTCAACGAAACCTCACAGCTGGTCCTTACGGTCTTGGACCAGAGAACTGGGCAAGTCGTGACCGGTCTGAACGGATATGCCTACTGGGAAACTCTTGGCTCAGCGCCGCTCTCCGTGATGGCAAACGGCTCCTATGTCCTGACCGTGCCTGACGACCTGCCAATTGACACCTACCGCGTAGAGATAGTCATGAGCGGCTTGTACTACCAAGTTGCTCCAAAGACTGTCGAGATAACTGTCAGGCCAATCCGCACGGAATTCGTCGTTGCCACTCAGCAGATCAGAACAACCCCTGGTGCGACAATCGAGATAGAGGTGCAGTATTGGGACCTAGACCACAATGTTGGTATCAATGATGCCGAACTGACTGTGACGTTGGGCTCCGGCAACTTGACCTATCACCAAGATTACACACGAAACACGGGCAACGGTACATACGTGATTCTGATCACGGTCAACGAGGCCGGAAACTTCCAGCTGTCAGTCACCCTCTCCAAGAAGTTCTACTCGACGCAGCAAGTCCAGTTCGTAATTCAGTCGAACCCCAGCGAGGCACAGAGATTCACTCAGAACCTGATAACAGGAGGAAGCATTTCTCTCGTTGTCCTGGCGGTGCTCCTGTTCCTCTACGTCAAGGTACTGAGCGTGCCGCAGATGGTCCGCTGGATCAATGCGATGCTCAGAGCACTGCGTCGCGGTAGAATCCCACGTGCACCGCCGGTCCACTCCAGACAGGAGATGATCCTTGACATCGTCAATAGCAATCTGGAACCAGTCGGGCTCAGAAAGGAGCTGGAAGACATTGACGGTTACCCGATTAAGGCGGTCATACCCGAGATAGACGAGCTGCTTGCCAGACTGGCCGAGATTACAGGTCTCGGCGACGAGGAGATTGAGGCTTTCAAGGCGGACCTTGCAAGAATGAGGGTGAGCGAGAGACCCGGGTTCCTAAGAGAGGTCATCGCCCAAGAGGAGGCTCGGAGGGCTGAGGCCCTTGCGGAAGCAGAGGGCCGCGCTGAGAAGGTTGAGCCCGAGAAGCCAGTCCTTGAGAAGATGCCTGAAGAACTTGAGGAAATCAGACACAAGCTTCAGCAAAAGGGCATGACACCCGACGAGATAGAGATAATCATTGAACAGGCCAAGGCCCTCTCCAAGGCCGACCTTGAGGCGCTGCTCGACAGCCTTGGAATCCGCCTCGACTAGATGCCGATTGAACGATTGGCCCGCGGCAGGTCGCCAGACATTGGCGCTAAGTGGCACAGCGGGCCAGCCGCTCTACTGGGGAAACGCTGCACAGACTCGTACCACCTGATGCAATGAATAGTATCCATACCTGCCGGGGTATGACGCGGCATGGGGAGTGCTGACAGGTCCTTGCCACACAGGAGTGGCCAACGAGAAGTTGCCCAGTTCTAGCGGAATGGCTGCTTGGATGGCCGCTCACGTTTCCTCGTTGCCCCTGTGACTATTGCCGCGGACACGAACCCTACGATCACACTGAACCACAGGGTGACAAACCGGATGAGGATGGTTGCCGCACCAGCCAGTGCCGCCGTCAGCCCAAGCATGAACTCCATCACGTAGATGGCAAATGACTCGTAGCCACCAAGACCACCGGGTAAAAAGACAAGAATAGCTCCCACTGTGGAGGCGGCAGCATGAATGAAAGTCGCCTGAGCGAGAAGCAACAGCGATGATGGCGTGAGGCTCGGAAGCCCGGCTCCTGTGAGAAGGCTCAGCAGCAGCCACATCTCTAGACACTCCATGAACCACCCCGGAATACTCACTGCTGTAGCCACAGCCATAGGTCGAGGAGAGAGGGTCCGAACCATGGTGCCCTCAATCACATCGCAGCTGTCCTGGAATCGCTTGAGGGGACCAAACGATGTCATTCGCTTCAGTATCTTCTGATAGAAGGCGCTGTGCCCGAGCACAACTGCTCCGATGAGCGCCAGACCTCCAACAAGAAGCAGCAACAGCAACTGATCCCCACCTGAGAAACCGATGATGAAGGCAAACACAGCGATGATGACCATTGCCAAGAGGTCAGTGACTCGTTCCGATACAACGACCGGAACCGTCTTCGCAAGAGGGGTTCCATCGATGTCATTGATGAAGACACCCTTCACAGCCTCACCAATCTTGCCAGGCGTCGCGGTAAGCGTGAACCCTGCCAGAAACACGCCAAACGACTGGACATGGGAGAGATGGACGCCAATTCGACGAAGGTAGTATTGCCACTTTCCAAAACGAATCACGTAGTTGAGGAACGAGAGGCCCATCATCGCAGGAATCACCCAGTACCAAGGAATGCTCGTGATAGCGTTCGCAATCATGTCGAACTTCCCGTACAGACCTACCAGCAGGTACACCACTACTCCAACAAAGACGAACGCAACGAGCTTCTTTACGCTCACTAACGAGCCTTCCTCAATCTCAGGTCCGTACGAATCTGTGTCGCTCATCTTGCCAATCTCCTCACTCTCTGCCATATCATGGTTGGCACCTGCCACAACGGAAATGATGGCCTGCCGGTTATCCAAGTCCTGCCAGCACGAAGCTCCTCGTACACATCGTCCACGGTCTCAATGTCAAGGAGCCATGTCCGGGCATGACCAATCTCCAAGAAACTGTGGCCGTCACTACCAGCTGTCATTGGCTTTCCCAAGCGGCGTGCCAGCTTCTGGGCACGTGTATTGAAGATGTTCAGAATACACCGGGAATTGAACCCTTCCACCAAGTCGATGTGACGCACTATCAGTCGCTCAGGTAGGCCCCGACGAACTGCGGTGTGCCTCCTCAACGGGTCTTCGGGATGAGGCAGAACCGTAATGGCATTCTGATCGTGGAGATCTTCTGCAATCTCAACGAAACTTCTGTTGGGGATATGCTCGCTCACAAACAGCCCGATGATCTCACCGTAGTCGGTGGATTTGTACTCGCAAGCAGGAATAAGAAACCGCCCATCACGCATGATGGGGCGCAAGAAAGAGGCCCGCTCATGCTCTGTGACCGCGATACCTCGAAGGTCTTGCCTGCGCATGATCTTGAAGAGGGTTCTTGGGGGCGTCAGTCCGTCCTTCGAGTGAATCGTGTGTGTGTGGAGGTCGAAGGAGGAGAGGCGCTCGTGCAAATGGATCACCTATGGTGGGAACAGGGGCGGAAACAACTCATAGAAAAAGTTGAACACCGGCACCCAGAAGAACAGAGTCCATGCCAGCGTGACGGCGAATATGATGGCCCCTGCAAGGATTCCCTTGTCCTTGAATGCGAGGTGAGGCTTTCGGCCAACGGGACTTCCCGACTGTATCAGGTACACGTACCGCAGGATGATACCAGCAGCAATCGGGACTGTGAGCATGATTGGCTGTACCTGCATCACGTCTCGGAAGTTCTCATAGCAGTACAATGTGTAGAAGAAGATCACCCATGTTGCAGACATCATGATTCCTTGGTCCAGCACTGCATCGGTATACTGGGTGAATACAGGCTTGTGGAGCGGTGCGTCTTCTCCAAGCAGCTGCAGCTCGTTCTTTCGCTTCCCGAACGCCAGCACAAGTGCGAAGAAGAAGACTCCTATGACAAGCCACGACGTGAAGGGGACGTGAATAAGAAAGGTCCCCGCAATGGCCCGAATGATGAAACCCACGGCAATCGCGATCACATCGACCACGGCCAGATTCCGGAAGAAGTAGTTGTACAGCTGCGAGTTGATGATATAGAGGATGACCAAGAGGAAGAACACAGAATTCAGTAGATATGCAGACACAAGACCTCCGATGAGTAGCGTGCCGGCAAGACCGTAGGCGGTGCGCAGACTGGCGGCGCCTGACGCGAGAGGACGATTGCGTTTCTCAGGATGGGCAGTGTCTTTCTGAATGTCCTCAATGTCATTGACGATGTATCCTGCGCTTGACACCGCACATAGAATGATGAATCCTGCAATGAGCGGCGGATAGTAGTGCAATCGAAAGACGGCTGGAATTGTGCTCCATGGCCACTCCTTGGGCACATCGACGAAGACAATCGCCAGAAACACCAGCAGGTTCTTGTACCACTGCCACGGACGCATGAGCTGGATATAGTCCCTCAACGCCACGATGTACACACCTCACTCTGAGTAGTTCTGCCAGAGCTTGCCCCATTCTGTTTCTTCAAAGAACCACTTCACCCACTTCTTACCCTTTAGGGGCAGCCAAATACCATCGTGGTATAGTCCAGAGAGTTGAGTAGGCAGCCACATCAGAGGTGACCTGAACAGAAGCCACTCCATCCCTGGGAATCTCAGAAACCCACGGTTCCACGCTATGACCGGGCTGCGACCCGTCCGCAGGTGGAAGTTGGGGAGATCGTCCCACGACTCGTAGTCGCCCACAATCTCAATCTTGTCGGGGTCTGACTCGCCCAGTCCCCACTCCTTTGCGAGCTGAAGCTTTCGGACCAATCGCTGGTCAATACCCATGATTCGGGTCTGAACTGTATCCGCTGCCACCATGTCGTGGGTCGCGAGGAGGATGTTGCCGACCTTAGGAATCATGGTGCGGGGTCCAGCACCATCCCCCACAATCGTGCCATCGGTTACTACGAACTCTGAGTGGGAGATGGTCTTCTGAAGAAGAAGCAGGTCCACCAGAACCTCGTGAATCCTTAGATGAGCAAGATGACGATTCTTTGTCAGATACAGACCAAAGGAGTCCTTCAGGGCTCCCGTCATCTCGGTGTGACCGTGCGTCTTGATGGTGGGGAGGTGCATTATGTTCGTACCAAAGATCTCCTTCGGGGCAATGACTTCTCCGAATATGTCCTCCAATGCCAGAGTCTTTCGTGGAAGCTTTACGGGAACGTAGTGAGCTTTGATTAGCGGCAGAAAGCGAATCCTGTGCTTACGCATGACAGGGTACCAGTTGTTTCCGCGAGTGCCCTCGTATATGTTGGTCACAACAGTTTCGTTCTCAACGGCTTGAATACGACGACTCACATAGCCGTCACTGAGCATCTTCTTCAAGACGCCGTCCAGAACATATGGGTTGGTCGAACAGGCGGGATAAAACTTGCTCCACGATAAATTGAGCTTGATTGTTGTGACAACGTCCTTACTCACGTATTTCTGATACTCCGCAAGATCCATCAGACGAGCGATGTCGTCGAAGATCGTCTTCGGGCTTGTGTTTACAACGGCGACCTTAACCATCACTGACCATCTCACGACGGGCAACAGAATAGTGCTCTCGCTTTCGGAGTATGCTGGCAATCGTATGTACTTAAGAAAGTAACTCCATGACGAAACCGTTGGGGGGAGCTTTTCAGAACACGCCATACGATATAGCGGTAATTGCCTTGCGTCCCGCGATTCGAAAAATGGTGCTCCCGGTGCGGTTGCGAGGCGCCATCTGCCCCTCGTGGCCCCAGAACCGACTGATTCAACGAGGTGTCAGTTGATGAACACTTTTTAGACGTGTTGCAAGGGGCCTCTAATGTTCCAACGGGAGGAACGCATTCATAATGGTGAATCCAGCAGCAGAGGAATTCCTCAGAGAGAGGTATCTAGGTCCAAGAGAGGATTGGAAGGCCCTGTGCGAGAGGGTCGCGACTTTCTTGGCAGATGACGATGACGACCGTCGAAAGTTCTTCCAGATGTTGTACTCGTGCGATGCATTGCCAAATAGCCCCACCCTGATGAACAGCGGGACCGAGTTGGGCTATCTGTCCGCCTGCAACCTTGTGCCAGTTCCTGATGACCTTGAGGGGATAATGGACGCCGCCAAGTCCTCGGCCATGATCCAGCGAAATGGTGGCGGTGTCGGTTTCAATTTCTCGGAGCTTCGACCCACCAACGATCGCATTCGCGGGACTGGCGGGACATCCAGTGGAGTTATCAGCTTCATGAAACTCTTGGACACCGTCGGACAGGTGATAAAGCAGGGCGGCAAGCGCCGAAGCGCCAACTTGGGTCTCTTGAGGTATGACCACCCCGACATCCTTCGTTGGATTCACGCAAAGGACAAGGACGGAGAACTCACAGCCTTCAACATCAGCGTTGCGGCTTCAGACGAACTGTTCGAGAAGGCTGAGAGAGGAGAGAACGTTGTCTTCATCAATCCCAGGAACGGAAGACCATTCCCAGCGTATGACCCTATCGCTATGGCCAACAGGGACTCCATTCCGGCCCGGGAACTGTTGGATAGAATAGCCAAGTCCATGTGGAAGAGTGGGGAGCCGGGAATCATCTATTGGGACACACTCCAGCGTGGCAACACCACCCCATTCTTGGGTGACATCCAAGGTCTGAACCCATGTGGCGAGTCGCCTCTATACTACTGGGAGAGCTGCTGCCTCGGCTCAATCAACCTCTATAACCACCTCAAGCAAAGTGGGTCAGGCAAGCGAGAGTTGGACTTCGAACGGCTGGCCGAGACTACTAGGACCATGGTGAGACTCCTCAACAGCGTGATAGACAAGAACAAGTATCCGCTACCGCATATGGAGAAGGCCGCAAAACACACCCGAAAGATTGGCATCGGGGTGATGGGACTTGCGGACATCTTCGGGGCGATGGGCATCAGATACGGCAGCAATGAGAGCATGGCCCTTGCTGGAGAGGTCATGGCCGCGGTCTCAAAGGCTGCTCGCGAAGAGAGTGCGAGGCTTGCCGAAATCCACGGACCATACCCCGCATGGGAGAAGAGCAACGGCCAAGCCCCCAAGCTGAGAAACGCCACCCTCACATCCATCGCGCCCACGGGATCAATAAGCTTCATTGCGGGAGTGAGCAGCGGCATTGAGCCATTCTTCAAGATTGGCTACATGATGAACAGAGAGGACAGGAATCCAATCTTTGTCGTGGCGAAGAGTTTTCACGATGACCTGCGAGAGGCCGGACTGGAAGACACGCTGACAGAGATCATCAAGCACGACTACACCCCCCTTCAGATGGTCAGGGAGGGTCTGCTACCAGAGTCGTTCGCCCACTACGTGACCGCAGGGGAGGTGTCACCAGAGGAGCACGTCCTCATGCAGGCTGTGTTCCAAGAACACGTTGACCTTGCAATCAGCAAGACCATTAACCTGCCCAATCGTGCCACTGTAGACGATGTGAAGAAGATAATCTATCTGGCGCACACCAGGGGCTGCAAGGGCCTCACCGTATTCAGGAATGGCTGCGAACGCGAGTCTTTCTTGTCGGAGTTCAAATGCCCTCACTGTGGCTCGGACAACGTCCAACACACAGAGAGCTGTATTCGTTGTCTGGACTGCGGAATGTCACTCTGTGCAGTGGGCTGAGTTGCCATGTTGACGGTCACAGAGGCACCGGCCGAACCTCGTTTGGGCCATCGTAGACAATGACCTTCGGCGCGACACGACCCATGTACGTCGCACTGAAGACCGAGATCAGCCTTCCGTCGAACAGGACGATATAGCCGTTGGTATACACTTCATGCGCCCTTATCATCATCTCAGTACCAGTGGCTTTTCGGAACTCCTCAAACGCCAACCGGCCAAAATACCGGCTTCCACCTCCTCGGAGGTTCGCCGTGAAGTAGAAGTCGCCCTCACGTGGGTCATTCCATAGGAGCTGGAACAGGAGGGGATCTTCAGGGTTGTAGGTAAGACGGTCGACTGATTGTAGTTGGTCGATGGACGTGAGTCCCTCGGGCACACCCCCGTGACAGCAGAAGAGCCCAGAGCGGTTCATCGCTGCCACAGGCAGTACCGAGAACGCCTCGCAATAGTGGAGAAAGGCATCTCGTGAGTATGCACGGGCGACGGACTCGTACATGCCATACCGCATTGCCACCTCCTCAGCCTCATGATTACCTCGAAGCACCGTCACCTTACGGGGATAAAGGACAGCAAGAGCCATCACTAGGTTGAAGGTCTCTACTTGCTGTGGTCCACGGTCCCCGTAATCACCAAGAAAGACTATGTGATACTTTCCTACGTACCGTCGTACGACCTCAAGGGCTTGGTCCAGCTCGCCATGAAGGTCGCCAACTATCACAAGACGCTTGTCCGGGATGTCCACAACATTCGCCTTTCTTCTGTGGAGATCTGTGAAGTCATCAATCAATGCTCTCGCCTGGTCAAGAGTGAGGCGCGTTTCGCCAGCAACCACACGCTCCAAGATGTCCCTTTCCAATTGATACACTCCCCGCTCAGTCTTCCCGGCGAATAGCTCTCACAATATACCTCACGGCGTCTTCGGGGTTCTCTGCGGCATAGACGGTATCGCGACGCCTATGATCTATCTTCTTGCCGGCCAGTTGTTCGGCCCAGCCACCACTCGACACGACGCTGGCAATCGGGCGATCTGAGAACCACGCAATGGCCATCTCACTCAATGTCCCAGCAGCACCGTCAATCGCAATCACGCCCATACCGGCACGGGCAACAAGATAATTTCTTGCATGACCTAAACCAGTTGGTATGGCAATGTCTACATACTTGTTCGCATAGTTGTGTGAATCCATGGGCAGAATCCCGACAGTGAGTCCACCTTCTCGTTTCGCTCCACGACACGCGGCCTCCATGACTCCACCAAGTCCACCGCATACGAGTACCGCACCCTGTCGGGCAATCTCTGCGCCCACACGCTCGGCAGCCTCTAAGGCTGATGGGCCGGCCTCAGAACCGCCAATCACCGAGATCATGAGCCGCACTGCAAGATTCACGCTCCGTCAGCACCATTCATCGGCGCTGAGCTGTCCGCAACCTCCTCTTTAGAATGTCGAAAGCTCTCTCAGTGAGGCGTCCCTCCTGCAAGCGCCGTCGGGCCTCCTCGATTAAGGGAACTCTCTCTTGCGAACGAGAACGCAATGCAGCAGCTGTATCGAAGACTTCGAGGGGAGTGTCCTCGGGCGGCTGCCACTTCCGACATGTCAATGCTCGATGGATTTGGGCCATCACTTCGGGCGGCACTCTGTCTGTTGCAAAAGCGTGTATCTTGGACATGATGAGCAAGGCACTCGGTCTCAGAGAGCTGTTCGTCCAACCCGAATCGACAGAAACGATACAGATTCCCACATCACGTACGCAACTGTTCTCGCAGTGCTCACATGTCACAGGGGTGAACCT
>QMYR01000053.1 GCA_003662765.1 Candidatus Thorarchaeota archaeon | reverse complement strand
GGCTGCTCAATAACTCCACGATCCGTGATGATTGCAGTTATCAGGTCCGGTGGAGTGATGTCAAACGCAGGATTGTACACCTTTGCCGTAGGCACTGTGATATACTGACCGTTTATCATCCGCACCTCGTCTGGGGATCTCTCCTCAATGATGACATCATCCACATCTGTGACCATATCTATTGTGGAAGTGGGAGCGGCCACGTAGAAGGGGATGCCATGGTACTTGGCAGTGATAGCCATGGTGTATGTTCCAATCTTGTTCGTGACATGTCCGGTTCTGAGTATGCGGTCAGCACCGACAACACAACAATCCACTCTCCCCTCGCGGAAGACGGTTCCAATCATACCGTCCGTTATTAATGTGGTGTCAATCCCGTCCTCCATGAGTTCAAAGACCGTTAGCCTCGCGCCCTGTTGCCTTGGACGTGTTTCTGCGGCATAGACTCGAATGTTCCCGTATTTCTCGTGAGCGACACGAATCACGGCACCGACTGTGCCGAGATGGACTGTGGCAAGGGATCCCGCATTGCAGATGGTCTGGATAGTGTACCCAGGCTTGATTAACGGGAGAGCGTTCTCACCAATCCGTCTGCACATCCGAATGTCCTCTTCGGCAATCTCTTTGGCCTCCTCTACTAGCCGGCTGACAATCTCCTTCACGGTGCCCTCTGTTTCACGTGCCACACGAAGCATCCGAGCTGTTGCCCAAGTCAAGTTCACAGCCGTCGGACGGGTATTCAGAGTCCTTGCAGCATCCTCGAGAAACTCTAGGAGTTCTTTCTTCGTTTGAGCATTGCTCTCAATTGCCGCAAGCGCCATGCCCATTCCGGCAGCTGCTCCAATGGCAGGAGCTCCGCGAATCTCCATGACCTTGATAGCTTGAGCAATTCGCTCATGGCTCTTAGTTTCAATGAACTCGACTCTTAGGGGGAGCTTGGTCTGGTCTACCAGCCTTACACGATTGTCATCTAGCCACTCAATCGTCCGAAACATTGTCAAGACCTCGTATATGCTCCGCCAGCACATCTTGAAGGATGCTAATAATCTTGCGAGATACTGCTTCGACTTCAGGAGTCAGGCCCTCTCCAAAGTCTATGTTCTGTGGTTGGATACCGAGAAGGATTGTTTTTGCACCAGTTTCCTGCTCGAGATACATCATCAGAAAGGAGAGCGGTAGGTGGTGTGTGCTTATTGCAATACCACCGATTCTATCCTTCGTCACAAGCTCCACATGACCAACAGGCCGTTTCATGTCAGCTGCATCAATGAGGATGACCCGTTCCGCACCGAACTCAGCAAGTGGACGGGCGAATGCCTCGGGCACCGAGCCAACGTTCTCAATCAGTATGTCGGGATGCCGGATGTCTAGCGACTCCACTATGAGGGGGCCAAGACCATCGTCGTGCCGGAGATCGTTGCCGATTCCCAAGAGTGCAACTCTTCTCGCATTGGAGAGAAAATCACGAATCTGTTGGGACAATGTTTCTAGGTCGCACACAAGAACGGGCAGGGGGGATACTCCCGCTTTAGTTCTTCGGATGTGGTTGCTTCGAAGGGTTTTTCATGGTTGGAACGGGCTCACCAGCCAAGGCGAGTGACAAGGAATGGTCGAGGAAAAGGAATCGGCACAGGATTCCAGCGAGAGAGGGGACACAACCGCGGAACTCGTAGAGACACGTGAGGAGGAGATTGTTGAGGCTGTCTTTGATGGCGAGAGGGCGTACGTCGAACCAGAGAATGCAGATAGAATCTCACAACAGGGAATCTATGGGCAGCAACTGGATAATGGTCAGCTTGAACTTGTACCGGTAGAGATCCTCCACTTACTGGAAAGAAAGAGGATTGAGGTGCGGGATCGAACTGGACGCACATTATCCTCGGCGGACATTGTGAATGCACTGTTGCCGCAACATCCGGACTTGTGGACGCAGTATCTTGTCTTCCGCGATCTGCGGAGTAGGGGCTATGCCGTAAGACAAGGCTTCGGTGGCGGACTCGGCTTTCGCGTCTATGCTAGGGGGGACAGACCAGGTGAAGCGACTGCAAATCAACTGGTATATGTACTTCGAGACGGAGAACCAATCTCGCTTCATGACTTAGACATGGTGACCCAAACGGCGGCAGCAGCACGAAAGAGACTTGTGTTCGCGCTTGTGGATCAGAATGGGGAGGTCAACTACTACAAGGTCGCACAGGTCACACTGGAGAACAAGGCGGGTGAAACATAAACAATGAGTGAGTGGTATGATGATGAGATAGACATTCTCGAGTCGTACTTTGATGAACACACAATGAGTGTCCATCTCATCGAGAACAATCCCCCGCGGGCGAAGAGGGGGTCACCCGGGGATTGGGCACTGGTAGACTTGTCTGAGGACATTCTGACTCATGAGGACCTAGATGTCATGGCAAATGCGATTATTGAGAGTGCGCGGAATGATAGATTTTCGTTCATAGAGATTGAGGAGGAAGGCGCTGCTGTTGTTCAACTAAGGAACCTAAGAATTGCAATCGCAATGCCACCATTCGCAGACAAGTACGAGATCTCAGCAATTCGACCAATCACAAAACTGTCAATTGAGGATTACAACCTAAGCCCAAAGCTGATGAAGCGTCTTGAGAGCAGGGCAGAGGGCATTCTTGTGTCAGGAGCCCCCGGTTCGGGAAAGAGCACGTTCGCGGCGGCACTGGCAGAGTTCTACAGCAGGCAGGGCAATGTGGTCAAGACATTAGAGCAGCCCCGGGATCTGCAGGTCAGTGAGGACATTGTGCAGTATTCTCCTCTTGACGGGAGCATGGAGAAAGCGGCCGACATCTTACTTCTCGTGAGACCCGATTACGTTGTGTACGACGAACTCAGAAAGGACTCGGATTTTCAGGCATACTCGGACTTGCGTTCAGCAGGTGTCGGGATGGTGGGTGTGGTTCACGCAGGGTCAGCCATTGATGCTCTTCAGAGACTCATTCATGGCGGAAGAGTAGAACTCGGACAGGTGCCGAGCACGGTTGATACTGTGATTCATATTGAAGCGGGACGAGTTGCAAAGGTTTCTTCCCTCTCCCTAAAGGTCAAACTGCCAACAGGGATGAGCAGCTCTCAGCGTGATCTGGCGAGACCTGTAGTGGAGGTCAGGGATTTTGAGGAAGGAATCTTAGAATATGAGATGTTCACATTTGGCGGCGAGCGTGTTGTCATGCCGGTCAGGGGCGAAGCGGCCACGAGAGCGTATGCCGGCCGGAGAGAACCGAGGCGAGGTGCACCGGGTGAGTCGGTCCCAATCTCGGTGAGCTACTCGAAGAAGAAGGTGACGATATACGCCGGGAGGAAGTACGCAAAGCAGCGAGTCGAAGTATACGCTGACAATGTCTACCTGTTCACCACCGTAATAGGTAGGAATGGAGAGAGCTCAATAAGAATCAGGACCAAGCAGGGCAAGGCTCTCGTCGATGCGATTGAGGAGGGCGCGGTGATTACGGCAAAAGTAGCACAATGACTTGACAAAAGCTTTAACAAGATTCAGCCTCTGGGGATGGCTGGCGAGGGCCCGTGGCCTAGCCTGGACCTGCAGGCCATGCTTGCAGGAGGCGCATAGGGCACCAGCCTCCTAATTGCCGTTGTGCGGCAAGGTGAGAGTTGGTAATCGCCGGTTCGAATCCGGCCGGGCCCGCCATCAAGTTTTCTTGTTCTCAACGTCGTGACGGAGGATTACATAGGATCCATCACCTGTGCCGACATGCACTTCATCGGCCATCCCTACGAAGAGCCCTGTTTCGACGACGCCAGGAATCATCTTCAGCTGAACAGCCAGTTCCTGAGGACTGTCAATCGGCTTTGGAAATTCTAGGTCGATGATGAAGTTCCCGTTATCGGTAACCACAGGACCCATTTTCTGTTTAGCTTCCCGGAGAATAGGTGTAATTCCCATTGTTCTGATTTTTCTAGTCACAACACCAACAGCAAATGGAAGCACTTCAATCGGGACACGGAAGCGAGAACCCAACTTCTCAACCAGCTTTGATTCATCAACAATGACAATCATCTCTCGCGACGCAAAAGCAACAATCTTCTCTTGGAACAGGGCGCCCCCGCCACCCTTCGTCAAGTTGAGTTGACGATCTACCTCATCAGCGCCATCGATTGTCATGTCAAGTTCGGGATGGATGTCTAGTGTCGTCAATGGAATCCCATACTGAATTGCTAAGTTGTACGCCTGATACGAACTTGGAACGACACTGACATCAATGATACCTTCGGCAATACGCTCCCCGAGCATTCTGGCAAAGACGGCAACGGTGGAGCCGCTACCTAGACCAAGCACACCCTTTTCTGGAATCCTTGCAAGCGCACTTCTAGCCGCATTTACCTTCTCTACCGACGCCAAACAGCTTCACCTATACATGTTTGTAGGGCGAACCTTGATATTCCGGTGAAACGCCTCATAATGCCCTTTTCCAATCCACCAAATAGAGTGACAGATCTTTTCTCGTCTAATCCCCACTCATCAATGCCTTGAGGCGTTCCATTTCAGCAAGCATCTCAGATTGAAGCGAGCTCTTTGGTGCACCACCGGGAGGGCGGGTTGTTCCAGTGGGTGCTGCGGCCCCTGGTGGAGATGGAGTAGGAGCCGCCGACGGCGCAGCTGCGGCACCACCTGGAGGACCGCCACCTGGAGGACCGCCACCTGGAGGACCACCGCCTGGAGGACCGCCACCTGGAGGACCACCGCCTGGAGGACCGCCACCTGGAGGACCGCCACCTGGAGGACCACCACTTGGAGGGCTCGCAGCGGGCGTGGCTGCAGATGGAGCAGTTTCTGTTGTGCTGGGCATTCCCACGCTTGGCGGACCTGCAGCTTCACTCTCTACAGCGACCGCCTTGCCGGACATTGCGGCCAGCTTCCTAAGGTAGTCCGAGCGGGCGCGATCTACCGCCGTCGATGTATCAACAATCTCTTTCAGATCTTCATCCTTCGCGATAGCCGCGCGTACCGCGTCAAGCCTGTCCCTATATGTAGCAAGGAGCTTGTCTTTCATGACCTCGTCAATTTCGCCCTTTTGAGCAAAGTAGTCCACTGCAGCAAGTGCCTGCTGAATCGCATTCTCCTCAATTTTCAAGAAGACAAGAGCGTCTGCGGGCGTTCGGATGAACTTGATTTTCTTGGTACCAGCAAGGCCAGCAGAAACATCACCAGTCGAAGCAATTATCCTTTGCACACCAACGGGAATATTTGTACCTCTGGAACCGCGGCGAACCAAGAAAGCAATAATGGCAATGAACAGAAGCGTGTATATCAAGAAGAACCAGTCGCCTGGGCCGAATGGTATCCCCAATGGCTGGAGCGCATTTGATAGTACATTGAAGAAACCGTAGACGTATTGGAAATAGACATCTAGTGGTGAGTTTGCTCCTTGCAAGATTATATCACCCGCTGGTACGGCTCACAGTGTTCTTGAGCGGTCTGCAGTATTTTAGCTTTCTCGTGGGTCTTGTGCCTTTGTAATACATACAGGATACACTACGCTTGGCGATAGTAGAATGGACATTAGCAGTGATAAAGATGTGCCTGATGAAACATGAAGTCATACATATCAGTAGTCAACTTTTTGTGGGGGATTAGCATGGCGCCCTCAGGCATCTTGGCCATCTGAGAGGCTGCTCAACGCTGCAACTGGTGACAATCATGAGTTTGCCGTTCAAGACACTAGACGATGTCGAGTACAAGGGAAAGCGAGTGCTCATAAGAGTTGATATGAACTGCTCTCTGGATCCAGAAACTAAGAGAATAATCAATGACTCTAGAATTAGAGCCATGACCCCAACGCTGCGGGACCTCTCAGAGTCCAAAGTTGTATTGATGGCACATCAAGGCCGGCCCGGTAGCGATGACTTCATCTCCTTAGAACAGCATACCCAAATCCTAAGAGATCTCGGCTTTGATGCTCGATTTATCGATGATATCTTTGGTGAGAGAGCAAGGAGGGCTATTCAGAATGTTGAGGTTGGCGAAATCCTAGTTCTACAGAATGTTCGAATGTTTGAGGGTGAGATGAAAAAGGGACCAGTGGAGGAGGTTGCGCGGGAGCCAATTGTACAGGAGTTGTATCCGCTATTTGACCTGTTTGTGAATGACGCATTCGGTGCGGCCCACAGGTCACAGCCATCGATAGTTGGGTTCACAGCTGTGCTCCCGTCAGTAGCTGGGCGAGTACTTGAGAGAGAGGTTAGAACTCTCACAAGAATCCTCAAGACAGATGAACATCCTTGGGTTCTAGTGTTGGGCGGAAGCAAGGTCCCGGATAAGGTCAGGGTTATTGAGAAGCTACTTGAGCTAGGAAGAGCAGACAGTGTTCTGCTGGGAGGACTCATCGCAACACTGTTCTTGGTGGCGAGCGGAGAAATACCCGAGAGCTACGGCAAGGCGGTAAAGGGCTTTGATGACACTGTTGGGCTGGCCAAAGACCTTCTGGATCGATACAGAGATGTCATAATGTTGCCAGTTGATGCGGCCGTAGAGAGAAATGGTGTGCGCATTGACTGCGGTCTCGACGAGATGGGTGGCGACCCCTTCTACGACATCGGTCCAAGGACCGCAGAGGAATATGCAAGCATAGTCCGGAACGCGCGAGTGGCCTTTGCGAACGGACCGATGGGATTCTTCGAGAAAGAGGAGTTTCAGTATGGCACTATCAAGGTGCTTGAGGCGATAGCTCACTGCAACGGCACAACGGTTGTTGGTGGCGGTCATGTCAGCGCCATGGCTGAGAAGATGAACCTCGTAGACCGAATCACACACATAAGCACGGGCGGTGGGGCCACTATGGCGTTCATGACGGGCAAGAAACTCCCATTAATCGAAGCTCTCGAGGCTGCTGCCCGTCGAATGGACTCAGGTGGTCTGTAGAAGAGTGGAGCCCCAGGCGAGATTCGAACTCGCGATCTCCTGATTACAAGTCAGGCGCAGTAGGCCACTTTGCTACTGGGGCTCGCTTGTGAACAGCTCACAGCCAATCGGCATAAAAGCATAATGTTGAGGTGTGGTGCCGCAGGAGGGATTTGAGCCCTCGACTTCGAGATGTCTCATCTCGGGCCTAGAGACTATGACCCCGTAGTCTCAGCCGGAAGGTGCCGGCTCGATTATGAGTCTCGCGCCCTAACCAGGCTAGGCCACTGCGGCACGTACTCTGGGCCGTCAGGTTTTCTAGGACGACCCGGAAGAGTTCGCTACGGGTCAGCCTATTAAGCTTACTGAAGCTCTCGCGCAGATTAGTCCACAAGAGCCCTGCGTACTTCCTGCTCCACAATCTGCCGGACAGTCTTACCATCGGCCTTTCCACGTAGGTCTTTCATAACAATACCCATAATTCCTCCGATAGCACGTTCGCCCTGAGAGCGAACAAAGTCCCTTCGTTCCTCTACAGTACGGCGTACAACGGCCCGAATCGAATCTTCGTCTAGGACTCCCACACCTGTTACATCAAGTGCGTCTTGTATTGTGGCGGAGGGATGACCTGCTACGTAGGATAGTATCGTGGGAATTGCAGCGGGTGTGACAAGTCCCTGCTCAACATATCGGAAGAGCGAGAGAAGATGGTCTTCTGACAGCTGTTCTGTGGGAACGCCATCACGGTGTAGGCTTACAAGTGTGTTCTCAAGGGTCACTGCGACAAGCGTAGGTGAAACGCTGCACGATTCAACAATCTTCTCAAAAAGATCAAGATTGAGGGACTTTGTAATCTGAGCTGCCAACTCCTCGCTGAGAGCATACTGACGAACAAAACGCTTCGCCTTCGCCTGAAGTGTTTCCGGCATGTTCTTGGCAATGCGTGCAAGACGCTCCGCGGTAATCTTGACAGGACGAACATCTGTTTCAGGGTACATTCTCTCCGCCCCGGGACGGGGCCTTGCGTACTTTGTGGTTCCGTCTGGCAATGGTACTCGGGTCTCTGCAGGAACCCCATGGAGGGCCTCTATCGCACGATTGAATACTGCCTCCAATGCGTTTCTGGCCCGGGTTTCTGCATCGGCTACTATTGCGACCGCATCTTGACTATCGGCACCAACCTTCTTGCGTAGCCTCTCAACCTCGTCTTGACTGATTCCGTATTTTGGCAGCTCGTCTGTGTGAAATATCCCTCCAACACCACCCCAGAACTTCGCGTAGTCTGAGAATTCTGTCCCCAGTCTTCGTCCTGGTTGCACCTCTCGTCCTACGAGACCCGCAAACCCCGGAAGACGCAATGCAAGCACTCGGTGCCCCGCCCGCAGCGCTCTTCTAATTAGTTTCGAGGCCGACTCAATGAAGACATCGGTGATGTCAATGAGTTCCAATCGGAGATCGGATTCATTGATTCCCCGTCTGGCAAGTTCGTCACGAATTCTAAGCAGCTGAATCTGACGCATCGCCTCCAGTTCAACTACCTTGGAGAGCAACTCCAGCTGTTGAAGACCCTTGATCTCAATTATGGCCCCGTCGCGTATTGACACGTTGACATCTTGACGGATTGTGCCCAGTCCGCGTTTTACCCGCCCTGTTGAACGAAGTAGCAGACCCAGTGCAAGGGCGACCTCCTGTGCTTCTGTAGGAGTACGGATGTCTGGTGCCGTCGCAATCTCGATGAGTGGTATTCCCAGTCGATCAAGACGGTATGTCCGAGAACTGTGTTTCTCGTCCTCTGTAATCTTTCGTGCGGCGTCTTCCTCTAGGCATATTGTTTGAATTCCAATGTTGCGGTTGTTCACACTTATGTGGCCGCCTAGCGCAATCACAGCCGTCCTCTGGAATCCGGAGGTGTTGCTTCCATCAATGACAATCTTACGCATAGGATGAACTTCATCGACAGGTACAGAGTCCAGAAACTTTGCCATCGTCAGACAAATATCAATCGACTCTGGGTCCATGTCGTGAGGTGGCTCCTCATCAGCCTCCACGAGGCACGTCGTGTCTGTGTAATACTCGTAATAGAAGAGCATATGTTTCTGGAACTCAAAGAGGGCGGCGGGATCCACCTCCCCCATTTCACTCTGTGTCGGGCGGAGACGCCTGACAAAGACACCATGCGGGGGGTCGTCGCGGACAATGGGGGGGCAATGACAGTAGAGTTTGCGGGACGTATCCAACTGTTGATGAAGCTCCAGACCCACCTTTAAGCCAATCTTAGAGTAGTCAATCTTTGGCATCATTCGGAGCCTCCTGTACCAGACACGACCAGCTCGGTACGATACGATATCTCTCCAACAAGTGGCATAGCCATCGCACGACGAGCTGCCTCAATGTGTTTCGTGTTCGCCAACAGCCACATGAGTTTCACCAGCGCGGTTTCAGGAAGCATGTCCTGACATGGTACAACACCGATGTCAAGCAGTTTCACACCAGATCGGTAAACATTCATGTCCACACGTCCCCAGATACATTGAGATGTCATTGCCACTACGACGCCAGCGTCAATAGCTTGTTTGACCGCAAGGTGGATACTCTGCGGAGTATGCCCCAGACCCGTACCCTCGAGAACAATTCCGCGATATCCGGCACTGATGAGATACTCAATCACATCCGGTTTCAGGCCGGGATACATCTTAATCAGGGCGACATGGTCATCAAACTTGGCTTTGACTCTTAGTCGGCGTGTGGGATCTCTTCGATACAAGGGGGGAGACATCTCAGTAATCTCAGAGCTTTCTACGCGGAACACTGGACTCGCATTTATGGATTGAAAGGCATCACGTCTGCTTGTGTGGCACTTTCTGGCGCGAGTGCCTCTGTGGGCAAGGGTAAAAGTGTCATCAGTTTCACCATGCATGACTAATAGAACCTCCGCTGCATCTGCTCGCCCTGCAACATCCACAGCCGCAACCAGGTTTAGGGCCGCATCAGATGAAGGCCGGTCAGATGAGCGTTGGGAACCGACGAGCACAACTGGAACTGGAAGGTTCTGAAGGGAAAAGGACAATGCAGCTGCTGTTAACGCTAGTGTGTCGGTGCCATGCGCAATCACTACTCCATCAGCACCATTCCTGATCTCACGCGCAGTTCGCTTCGCAATCGTCGCCCAATCGGCTGGAGTGATGTCCTCCGAGAACTTACTCATGACAACTCTTGCACGAATATTTGCATGAGATTGAAGCTCAGGAACAGCTTCATAGAGGTCTTGAGCACTGAGGGCAGGGTTAACTGCGCCAGTCTGATAGTCAACTCTACTGGCAATTGTGCCTCCTGTGCTGAGCACTGCGACCGTCGGCAGACTCTCATTGGGAGTGAGAACCGCTTCACGTGATTGCTTCACGCGTTTCGGCGACTTGAGCCTTTTCACCGTAGTGTTGGAGTCGACCCGGATGCCGATATTGTACCCACTATCTAGCTTCACAACAACGTGGTCGGGATCAGCACCAATCTGCGCACGGGGCATGAGAATTCCAGTGAATTCACCAGAGCCTCGGACAACACGTATCCGATCACCCACACGGACTCCTGCCGCACTCAGTCTTTCCAAGACCGCTCCAATATAGCCTGACTGTTCCAATGCCAAGACCCGCACCTCTTGCTCTCGGTGTCCGAGAGTTGCATTAGTCATAAATCTTCGCCGAAGTTGGCCGCATGAAGAGTTCAAGCACAGTGTAGAGCATCAGACCATTCCTAATAATGTCAACACACCGAATATGATGAATACTGCCCCTGTTACATACTTGATGAAACGTGCGGGAAGCTGCGCCGCAGCTCGGTCACCGGCAAGGACGCCAACAGAGTTGACGACTAAGAAACCAATCATTGCGCCAACCAAGACCGCCAACGGGAAACCAGATGTCGACGCCAATGCGATTATAGCAATCTCACTCTTGTCTCCCAGTTCGGAGAAGAGAACTAGTGAGAACATCTCCATGGCCCCCTGTGGTTGGGTGGCTGCGCAGACAACATCATCTTCGCTGCGGAGTAGCGTGGCAATTCCTAACAGAATAAACATTCCTGCGGACAGAGCAACCAGGATGAATAGAGGAAGTGTTGTTGAGAGCACGGACCCGATTACTACTGCAATAAAGGAGGCGACCAATAGGGCCAACAGTGAAACTAGGAGGACAAGCCTAGGACGCCGGCTCTGTGCACTGAGGCAGAGTGCTGTCACCATCGTCTTGTCGCCAAGCTCTGTCAGGAGAACCAATGCGGCTGTTGAGAGTAGTGTCTGTATGAACATCGCACACGGGCCGCCTGTGGTCATCTTAACAATCTTCTGATACTACGAGAGGTATTGACGCTGAATTTCAGCTGTGAGCCCGTTTTGCTCGATAATCTGTCTGAACATGTAGGCGCTTTGCCTAGGCCGTCGCTCCAGTGTTTCGTAATCGACTTCAACTAGGCCAAAGTGACTTCCGTATCCATATGTCCACTCGAAATTGTCCGTCAAGGACCACACAAGATAGCCCAAGACGCGTACTCCATCAACAATGGCGCGATGAACCTGTTGAAGATGTAGGATGATGTACCGACATCGAAGTGAGTCGTCAAGGGTGCCAATTCCATTCTCTGTGAGGAATAGTGGAACGTTGTATCGAGACCATAGTGAATTCAAGATGTGATAGTATCCCTCAGGATAGACTTCCCAGTCTAGTCCCTCGCATCTCTCAAGGCTAGGATCCTTCGGAGGCATCTCACCAGCCAAAAAGTCCAACTTAGATGAAACCAACATTCTACTGTAGTAGTTTACACCGATGAAATCAACTGAGTTTCTTAGCGGCTCATAGGCCCCACCGCCCCCAAGGACTTCGGGCACGACCCCACTGATGGCACCTGATATCCACGATTGGTTGTACAGCTCATCCAGATATCGAGCAAGTTCAATATCATCCTCATTTGTTGGGTCTGCCGGCATGAAATAAGAAACGCTGATCACCGGAGCAATCTGTGGCTGTTCTAGACCTTGTTCCTCGTACACTTCTCGAACCTGAGTTGCTGCTTGTCCATGGGCCATCAAGAGATGCTTTGCGACTGTGAGTGTTTTTCCGTAGTCACGAATACCCGGTGGGAACTCACCAAAAAGGTAGCCCAAGGTAGCCACTACCAAAGGTTCGTTGATGGTATTCCAAATAACATCATAGTCACATAAGGTCTCAGCAATCCGTCTGCAATATGGTGCAAACAAAGTGGGGCTCTCTGGGTTGAGCCAGCCGCCCATATCACGAAACCACAATGGATTAGTGAAGTGATGAAGTGTAATCATGGGCTTGACATCACGGGCGATGAGCGCCTCAACCACTCTGCGATAGTGTTCTATCTCGTCTGTCTTCCAGTGGTCGTGAGCGGGCTCAATCCGACTCCACTCGATGGAGAAACGATGGACTTGATGGCCCAAATCTTGGGCCAAGTCGAAATCTTCCTCGTAACGATTGTAATGGTCGCATGCGATGGCTGATGTTGATCCGTCACGAATCTTGCCGGGAATCTTTTCCCATTCTGACCAATCGTTATGAGTGCCACCCTCAGTCTGATGAGCAGATGCAGCGCTTCCCCACAGGAAGCCCTTGGGAAATATGAGGTCACTGTACTCCATTTGGGTGCACCACGACAAGCATACTCAGCGGCATGGTGCGGGAGGCGGGAGTTTCACGGTTCCAGGATTCTGAGAACCGTCTTGAACCCGCGAACCCCTACGGGACCGGATCTTAAGTCCAGCGCCTTTGACCATACTTGGCTACTCCCGCAGCGACAATGTCAGTTGCATGACCGGAAACTGACCCCGCGCTCATGTCCCGTAGAGAACTCTCCGCACTGCCGATTAAACTACTTGGTGGGGCGGACGAGACTTGAACTCGTGACCTACTCGGTGTAAGCGAGTCGTCATAGCCGGTCTAGACCACCGCCCCTGACACATAGGAGAAGTCAGACGGAATAAAAGAGTTGCTCACGACCTAGGTACGAAATGCAACGATATGTACTTCATGTCGGCTCTCAGACAGAGTGATAGGTCTGCAGGATAGATTTAGTGCCTCCAGTCTGTGAACCAAGATAGCAGTCACATCAGGCGCGGGTTTGGTCTTGAAGGCTACGACCATCGTCCCAGGGTTTCGGAGCAGCCCGAGGTACTTCTTGATAAGTGTCATTGTTCCCTCGGGACTTGTGGTGACATCAATCAGAATGGCATCGAACTGCCCCTGCCCCCCCAGTTCCGCGGGGTCTATCTTGAAAGCGTCAGCTTGGACGATCCGTACATGGTCCATTGAGGATGTGAGGGCGCGCAGATGCGCAATGAACTCAGGCGATACTTCGACTCCAACCACACATACGCCGTGCTCGTATAGATACTGGACAAAACCACCGGCTGAACTCCCTATATCCAACACCCGCGCTCTTGGTTTCACGAAAGAGCTTTCTCCCAAGAACTCATCTATCTGCTTCAGTTTCCAGTAACCACTAGGTCGATCCAAGGCCTTCTCGGAAACAACGACACTGTCGCTAGGTTTGACACGTGATGACGGCTTGGCAGCCTTTCCGTTCAAGAGAACAGTCCCTGCTCTGATTGCTCTCTTGGCGGTCTGCCTAGAGGAGAAGAATCCGTGTTCGACTAGCCAAACGTCAAGTCGCACCATCGAGATTCGCCTTGACCTCATTTGGAAT
>QMYR01000052.1 GCA_003662765.1 Candidatus Thorarchaeota archaeon | reverse complement strand
GCCTCGTCTGAGCCCAAACATCAACTGCCGATGATGTCGTTCTCACAGATTATTAAGCGAATCTCGGATGAACACCGACAGCCTAGGCGCAACGAAAGATCGATACGACCATGTTATTGCCAAAGCCACCTATGTTGTGAGTGAGCCCGGTTTCGGCCTCCTCGACCTGCAACTCCGGTGGGGCATCTCCTCTCAGCTGGAGGACGATATCTCGAATCTGAGCGATTCCTGTAGCACCTGTCGGATGGCCCCGTGCCTTCAGACCACCCGTCGTGTTGACGGGAGAGGATCCACCCACTTCAGTCTCTCCCGACATCACCATCTCAATGGCTCTTCCCCGCTCGGCGAGCCCAACATCCTCCATGTCGATGAGCTCAAGTATGGAAAAGGCATCGTGTAACTCCCAGACATCTATATCATCGGGTGTCACACCGGCCATTCCAAAGGCGGCCTGTGACGCCTGCACCGTTGCACTCAACGAGGTCAGGCTCAGTCTGTGTTGTACTGCATGAAAATCCGTTGCGTGACCAATCCCCAGTACTCTCACGGCCCTGTCCCGTGAAATGAGGTCATTCATCATGGCTTCTGATGCCAACACTACTGCCGCCGCACCGTCACTTGTTGGACAGCAGTCGTAGAGAGTCAACGGATCTGCTACGATTGGGGACTGTAGGACACGCTCAACTGTGACTTCTTTCTGGAAGTGCGCAAGCGGATTTCTTGCTCCATTTCTGTGTGCCTTCACGGGCACCAGTGCTAGCTGCTCTCTGGTTAGGCCGTAATCGTGCATGTACCTGCGGGCTACAAGAGCCGCGAGTGCAGCCGGTGTGCCCCCATATCTAATCTCGTTCTCATTGGACATCATCTTCGCAAGAATGGCAGATGCTCTCCCCCGATCCACCTCGGACATCTTTTCGACGCCAATCACAAGAACGAGATCTGACAACCCTGAACCTACAAGGGCGACCCCCGCTTCAAACGCACTGGCGCCTGAGGAGGGGCCAGTTTCAACACGGGTTGCACCGGACGGGACAAGTCCCAGTTGGTCGGCCATCAGAGTTGACAGATGCCCGATTCCGGTGAACTCGTCGGGGTTCTGTGTGCCCACAATCACCCGATCCGGATGGGTTTCCAGCGCCTCTGCGTCCCCCATCGCCTCGAGGGCTGCTGCACAGGCCAGTTCGACAATTGATTCTTCAAGTCGACCAAACTTGGTCATACCAACGCCAACCACGTAGACGGGCCTCAATTGTGTCACCGTTTCACTCTATCAGAACGAGGAGGTCATTTGGCGTCACTGAGGATCCGGGTTCGATATTGACCTCTCTCACAGTGCCATCGCGGGGCGCCTTGAGTTCGTTAAACATCTTCATGGCCTCGAGAACACATACCGTGTCGCCAGCGCTGACCGAGTCGCCAATTCTCACACGAACTTCAGCGATCTTGCCAGGCATTGGCGGATACACGCCACCCTCCACACGCTTCGTCGGCCCAGTGCTACTACGAACAGGAGCAACTGACGACTCTTTGCGAACCCGGCTCCATTTCACCTCCCTCTTGGTGCCGTTGATCTCGACGGTGATGTTGCTCCCTGACCTGTCGACAATCTTGAGTGAGTGATCCGTGGCCGTATCGTTGACCGTCCAAGTGCCATCATCATTAGGAGTAGGCTTGAGCGTGAAGCTCTGGTCACCTACTCGAATGACCAGCAGCCCGCCCTCGTCCAGCCTCTGTACCGACACTCGATAGACCTTGCCGTCCAAGTCGAGGTCATAGTCTTGACTCATCACACTATCCCCCCGTTGAGGTTCTTTCTCATGGCGTCCTTTCTTCCCGCAACTGCCCAGATTGACTCGCTACGTCCCCAGCGGCCACCGACGTAGTTCGCGGCCGTCGCCGAGGCGACCTCCTCCCTTGCGGCAAGGGTCCACTGTGAACCGACCGCACCGGCTGGAGTGACCGCTGCAGCCTGAGTGCTCATGTGGAGAACAGCTGCAATCATCGCGGCCTCTTTCTCTGGCGTCATACCCCCGCCAGCCATTCGCATGGCCTTTCGCTTCAGAAAGTCAAGGGCATACTGCGGAAACAGCGCATATGATACCTCGTCTCTTGGTAGGTGAGGTATGTCCTTGAGCGCCTCTCGCGCCTTGGGCAACTCAGGCTCCAGAAGATCTGCGGGCCTACAATCAATCGGCTCCTCGTCGCCGATTACGATCTTCTTGATCTCTGGGTCGATTGGGGCAGGGGGTCTGCCGTAGTACCCACGCACATACTGCTTCACCTCGTGCGGAACTATCTTGTATCTCTCACCTGTAATCACGTTGAGCGTGGCCTGGGTGCCGACTATCTGACTTGAAGGTGTGACAAGTGGCGGGTAGCCCAGCTCGGCTCGAACGCGCGGCACCTCTTCCAGAACCTCGTCGTATCGGTCCAGTGCATTCTGCTCACGTAGCTGATTGTCCAGATTGGACAGCATGCCTCCCGGAATCTGGAACACCAAGACTCGCGGGTTCACGCCCTTGAGACTGCCCTCAAAGGCTGAGTACTTCGCCCGGACCTTGCGGAAATAGTCAGCAATCTCGGCTAGGAGATTTACATCCAGACCTGTGTCGCGGGGAGTTCCCTTTAGAGCCTCAACTATTGACTCGGTTGCAGGCTGAGAGGTGGCCAGCGACAGCGACGAGATAGCACAGTCAACCACATCCACACCTGCATCAGCCGCCCTAAGATACGCCATCGAGGCCATGCCACTCGTGTAGTGAGAGTGCAGCTGGACAGGCAGCCCCACATCCTCTTTGAGCCGCTTGACAAGCTCATAGGCAATCTCTGGTGTGATGAGACCGGCCATGTCCTTGATGCAGATTGAGTCCGCATCTCGAGCGGCCAGTTCCTCGGCGAACTTGACGAAGCTATTGACGGTGTGTACTGGGCTGATCGTATAGGATATACTGGCCTGTACGTGTCCGCCCTCCCGCTTGACGAACTTCATGGCGGCCTCCATATTTCGTACGTCGTTCAGAGCATCGAATATCCGAAAGATGTCAATGCCGCCCGCCACGGCGAATTTCACAAAGGCCTCCAGCACATCGTCAGGATACGCTCGATATCCAACACAGTTCTGTCCTCTCAGCAGCATCTGAAGCTTGGTGTGAGGCAGTGCCTCTCGAAGGGCCTCCAGACGTTCCCACGGGTCCTCGTCGAGAAAACGCATCATTGTGTCGAACGTGGCCCCTCCGAACATCTCGAGTGAATGGTAACCGACTTTGTCCAGCTTGTCGCAGATTGGGAGCATGTCCTCCGTTCGCATGCGAGTCGCAAGAAGCGACTGATGAGCATCCCGAAGGACCGTGTCCGTGATTCGAAGTCGTGTCATCGCGACTCGCACCAGCGTACTACCTCGGACTATAAAGAGCTTCAGTTGTCGTCTGAGTCACACGATTATTGCTTGTGTTGGGCGGAGGACTAATCTTGTCACGCCCGACAGAAGTAGAAACGGGCGCTCTCTGTGACGAAGGACTCTATCGCCAAGGACGGAAGCATTGAGGACAGACTCACGGGCGTAGTCGGCTATCTTCTTCCTCTTGCAGCCTCAGCCCCTGGTTATCCGTTGTGGATTGGTCTGATGATCATTCCATTCGCGGCTTACGTCCTGTTCATCTTCACGAGGCCACCTGCCACTGTGCCCCCAGCCATCTACAATCTGTTCATGCACGATGCAGCCTACACAGCGGTGATGGTGGGAGGCACGTTGTCACTGCTAGGCTCGATTGTCTACATGCATCGCCAGCGGGGGACTGGACTGATAGTGACGGGACCGTATTCAATAGTGCGGCATCCCCAGTATTCCTGCATGATCGCAACCACGTTGGCAATGACTGTCAAGAGCTACGTACTCGCCTCTCTCACTCGCGGGCCCTCGTGGACATCTCCCTATGTGATGGTGTCCATCTGGATAGGCCTGCTTGTTGTCTACGTCCTGCTTGCCGCAGTGGAAGACATTCACTTGAGCCACACTTACCCCGACCAGTATGCATGCTACGTTCGCTCTACAAGCTTCTTGTTCCCGTTCCTGCCGCGACGAGGGCTCGTCATGGAAGCGACAGCGGCCGCCGTCGTCTGGACCGTAATCCTGGTAGTATGGATTCAGGTTGACATTGCACTCATGATTGTGTGGTAGTCCCAGCCCCCGGAAAATATAAACTTGGGTTAAAGATACCACTAGGATTACTTAAAGAGAAGTTAAATGCGGGTTGAGGAAATGAGTCTAGTACTGAAGACTGAAACTGACATTGAGGACTTCGTGACGGGCTGTACCTTCTTTGGGACAGGCGGCGGTGGCTCGAAACAGAGCGGCATCGAGCGACTGATGCCTCACGTTCGTGCCGGCAAGAAGATCGAACTGCCCAAGGTCGATGCTGTAAGGCCTGATGACTGGATTGCGTGCGCGTACTACTCGGGGACTATCGCCCCGCCGACAGAGGAGATTGAACGGCTGAGAAAGAGGTTCAGCCGGGACTTCTTCGGTGAGGAGCTTGTCGAGGGGCTGAAGATACTGGAAGATCATATGGGCGTCAAGTTCTCATTTGTGGCCGCCTTTGAGCTTGGAGGAGGCAACACGCCTGCGCCCATCGATGCGGCGATGAAGTACGGAATTGCCTGTGTGGACGGCGACTACGCAGGAAGAGCCGTGCCCGAGATCAGCCAGAACACGGTCTGCGTGAGAGATCTCCCTATGGCCCCCCTAGCACTCGTGGACTGGTACGGCAACAAGACCCTCGTTCATCACATCATCAACTACGAGATGGGCGAACGTATATCCAAGGCCCTCAGCGAGGTGGCGTGGGGCCGGGTCGGAAATGTGGCGTTTCCTCTGAGAGGAGAGGACTTCAAGAACGCAATAATCCCGGATACTCTCACAAGAGCATATGAGGTGGGAAAGACAATCCGGGAGTGCAGGGAGAGCGGCGACGATCCGGCCGAGAGAATCGTGGAGCGCCATGGAGGCTGGGTCCTCTTCAAGGGCGAAGTCATTGAGAAACGCTGGGAGAACAGAGAGGGCTACATGTGGGGAGAAACCGTAATCAAGGGCAGCGGTATCAAGCCCGGAGAAAAGTTGAGAATCTGGTTCAAGAATGAGAATCACATGACATGGCTCGACGACGAGCCCTGGGTGATGAGTCCGGACATCATAGAAGTGATCGATCAGAAGACTGGCGAGCCCATAACGAATACGGACATTGGAGAAGGCGATGTGGTGAGCGTTATCGGAATGAGGACCGCCCACGACATGTTTCGCGAGCCGAGAGGCTTGGAGGTCTTGGGTCCACAACACTTTGGCTTTGAGATCGAATACACACCAATCTAGAAACTTGTGTGACCTCACTTTGCTATGGCAGTGAGCGGCCAAGCGGCCGCGCGCCCCCGCTCTCAGAGTGGTATGTTCCCGTGCTTCTTTGGTGGCAAGGACTTGCGCTTACTTGCAAACACCTCAAGACCCTTGCAAATGAGCGGACGTGTTTCGTGAGGCAGAACCACCTTGTCGATATAGCCGAGTTCTGCAGCGATGTACGGATTCGCAAACTTCTCGCGGTATTGTGCAATCAGCTCTTGCCTCTTGGCCTCTGGATCCTTGGCAGCCTTGATCTCCTTCCTGAAGATGATGTTGCAGGCGCCCTGCGGACCCATGACTGCAATCTCGGCCGTGGGCCAGGCGAGAACCAAATCAGCGCCCAGATTCTTGCTGCTCATAACATCATAGGCGCCGCCATAGGCCTTGCGCGTGATAATGGTGATCTTTGGAACAGTCGCCTCACTGAAGGCATAGAGTATCTTGGCACCGTGACGAATGATGCCGCCCCACTCCTGTGCAGTGCCCGGCAGGTACCCCGGAACGTCCATGAAGGTGACAATTGGAATGTTGAACGCATCGCAGAAGCGTACGAATCGCGAGGCCTTGTCCGAGGCATCTATGTCAAGCGTGCCTGCGAGGTGCATTGGCTGATTGCCCACAATTCCTACTGCTCGTCCGTCGAATCGTGCAAAGCCCACAATCATGTTCTTTGCCCAGTGCTCGTGGACTTCGAAGAACTCACCGTTGTCTACCAGTTTCGTGACTACATCCCGCATGTCGTACGGCTTGTTGGGATCGTCCGGCACAACATCGTCGATTGACATGTCGACATCATCGGGCTTGTGGCCGGTGTCCACGCGTGGTGGGTCTTCGAGGTTGTTGCTGGGAAGATAGCTCAGGAGCTTGCGAATTTGCATCAGACACTCGTCCTCGTTCTCCGATGCGAAGTGTGCCACACCGCTCACTGATGCGTGCGTCATGGCACCGCCGAGTTCCTCAAAGGTGACCTCCTCACCGGTCACGGTCTTGATGACATCCGGGCCGGTGATGAACATGTGGGAGGTGCCCTTGACCATGAATGTGAAATCGGTCACTGCAGGACTGTATACCGCACCACCAGCGCACGGCCCCATGATGGCACTGATTTGCGGAATAACGCCACTGGCAATCGTGTTTCTGTAGAAGATGTCGGCGTATGCAGCAAGAGCCTTGACTCCCTCTTGCACTCTCGCACCGGCACCATCGTTCAGCCCGATGACGGGAGCCCCTGTGTCCATGGCCATATCCATGATCTTGCAGATCTTCTTGCCGAACATCTCCGAGAGCGATCCGCCGAAGACTGTGAAGTCTTGGCTGAACACAAACACCTTGCGTCCATCAATGGTGCCGTATCCTGTGATGACACCATCACCGAGAAACTTCTTCTCTTCCATCCCGAAGTCCGTGCAACGGTGAACCACGAACTCGTCAATCTCTACGAATGAGCCGGGGTCGAGAAGCTTCTCAATGCGCTCGCGCGCAGTGTACTTGCCTTGGTCGTGCTGTTTTTTGATACGCTCCTTTCCTCCGCCCTCTCGGGCCCTCTCACGCATCTCCTTGAGTTTCTCGAATTTGTCACTCGGCATCGTAGAGTCCTCACAGGCCTTAAAGCGGTGTATTCCGACCCGGAGTTAAATGTTCCCGTCGACGGGACTCGAAAAACTGGTCGTTGTAGGATATGTCATCCTATGGCTGGATATTGAGAAATGTTATTAGTTCGAGCATGAACTTCCATGACTATGGGAGGACATCCCTTGGCCGACAAGAAAGTCTTGGAGAGGTGTGTGCAGTTCCACAAGGCTCTCAGCAACCCAGTTCGTCTGAGAATAGTGGAGGAGCTGCTGCAGAGAGAACTGTGTCAGTGTGAGATTTTTCCAAAGATAGGCCTAGCGCAGTCTACGCTCTCTTCCTATCTCTCACAGCTTGTCAGGGTAGGAATACTCGCAGAACGCAGAGATGGACAGAGAAAGCTGTATAGGATCGCAAACGAGAGAATAGCGAATCTGCTTGAACTCACGAAAAAAACGCTCCAAGAAGTCATTGAGGGAACCTCCTGACGGGCCAATCACTACTTTGACGCATTTGACAGGCCGTAGAACCTGCGACCAAGGTACAGGGATACATACACCAGCCCAACAAGCACAGGCACCTCAATCAGGGGCCCTACGACCGCAGCTAGCGCCTGGCCTGAACTGATTCCGAACACGCCTATTGCAAGAGCGATGGCGAGCTCGAAGTTGTTGCTTGCGGCCGTGAAGGAAACTGTAATGTTCTTCTCGTACGAGAAACCCAGCGCCATTGACATTACGAACGACACCATGAACATGATGAGAAAATAGGGCAAGAGAGGAAGAGAGATTCGTAAGACATCGAACGGCAGCTCAACGATGGTCGCCCCCTTCAGCGAGAACATCGTCACCATTGTGTACGGGAAACCAACCAGTGCGAGGCGTCCAAGATGAGGAGCAAACTCAGAGTCGTACCACTCTGCACCAGGACACCTGACAAGGACGGATCGGATCACCATGCCGGCAACCAGAGGAATACCGTCAATTGTAATCTGGACAATCTTGGGGACTAGGTCCCTGTCCGCCCAGCAACGGCACTGGGCTGTTGAACCTCAATGATATTCCTCGCGGTGTTGACATCTGCGTGGAGCTCGCTACCGCAGTGAGGACAATATCTCTCTGATCGTCTGCTCCCACCCACACCATTAGAACTCCACACATTCCCGTACGAAGGTAATGAAGTTGGCCTCCAGCGTCCCAGCGGCGGATGGTCCTGGTACACACACCAGGTCGACGAGGAGCAGCAGATACTGACAACATGATGGGGAGAGATGGTGGCGACGACATCAGTGAGGTGGTGGAGGAGGAGGTATGTATGACGATAGAGTATTGGAGGACGTTGGTGATGTCATGTTCATGGGGTGTCTTGGTCCTCAGTGTCCAAGATTGTCTAGATTATCGGCCGCTGCTCGACACCCATGCTCAAGGAGTCCAGAAGGTCAGCGATGCCCGGGAAAGAGTGACCCACCGACACTCCGAGAAGCATCGCAACAAGAATCCAGACCGGAAATAGCTTGTTCAATGTGCCGAGTCCGCGTTCGGCAACTCTGGAATCTCATGCGCACTCCTGCAGTCCGACTAACAAATCGAGTGATAGCTATATTACAATAATTTCCGAATGTAACTTACCTTTGCGATCTCGTCCACGAATGATAGCGTTGACACCTCCTGTGCACTGAGGGAGGTCAGGTCGATACCAAGTTCGCGGGACTTCAGAGCAATCCACTCGTCGCGCGCGTCACGCGCCAGAATGCTCGCCGCAGCAACGGCGATATTGTCTTCTGCATGGGGACGTTGAATCAATCTCACTAGGCTCAGGTCAACAACACGGGACACACGCTCGCGGGTCTTCGTATACGCGAACTGATCAACTACAATCGTGAGGTCCTTGCGGAGATCGCTCGGGACTTCCTCGATGACAAGCCCTATTGCCTTCGCGTGGGCCCACGCAAGCAAGTCGTTGAGATTCTTACCCTCTGAGCGAAGCTCGCGAAGGCGCTGTTCGAATGTCTTGGGAGAGATGAGGACGGTTTCGTGTGCGAGTGAGCCGGTGCGCACCCGCTGTGCAAGACCTCGAATCTTCTCGGGGCGCAGCTCTTTGCTGTCCATGATACCCCAGCCGCGCAAGGACTGCGCTTGGTCCGGAGTCAGGGCCACTGCACCAACAACCATGGGTCCAAGCCACTCGCCTTTCCCAGCCTCGTCGGAGCCCACCGTGAGGCCATGCTTGTCCCGCCTTGACACCATCGATAGAACACGACGAACAACATCAGCAGCAGAATCGTTGCTGATTACGATCTTTCCGCTTGTATACGCCACAATCACGCCTGCACCACAGGAAACCCTAAAGAACTCGTACGGGTTCGTTGTACGTCTGGCTACGACTCCACTCTCTCGCATGAGCTGTTCTTGCAGCGTAGGCAGCAGGTCCGGCTCGACCTTGATCACGGTTGTTCCCAAGACTGTTCCATCCTGTTCTGTCGTGTGGCGTACACGCAGTAGGGGAGGAGTTCGCGTTGGTGAATAGTGTTGCGATTGCGCTTGGCTGAGCTCAGACCATCTCTCGGAGAAGAACGACATCACCCTCGGTGACCGTGACCCTCTTGCCGTCGTCGGTCGTCACACGTAGGGATCCGTCACTGCCGATATCTCGTGCCACGCCTTCAATCACTCCTTCAGAAGTGTTGACACGAATACGGCGCCCGAGTGTGCAGTTGAGTCCTCTCCATTCTTCAATCACAGGCTCGAAACAACGTGCTCTGTCCACTTTCCACAGGAGCTCATCAACTTGCTGGACAATCTCACGAAACAGCTGGTTGAGTGATATCTCAGTGCCAAGCTCATCGAGAATCGCGGTAGAGCACTCGCGAATGGGCCCCGGCAATACATCAGACCTGAAGTTCGCGTTGATGCCGATTCCGACGATGGCGAGATTAGGCACCTCCCCAAGATACTCGCTCAATATTCCACCAATCTTCTTCTCTTGATACATTATGTCGTTAGGCCACTTCAGTAGCACATCGAGCCTGCTTCGCAACGCCTTGACGACAGCACAGCCGCACATCAGACCCAAGAGAGGCGCATTGCGTATACCGAGGCGGGGGCGAAGTGCGATTGACATATAGAGACCGCCGGGAGGGGAGGACCATATTCGATCGAGCCTGCCTCTGCCGTGGGTCTGAGCACCCGCCACTACGATGAGCCCCTCGCTACTCCCGCGAGTGACAAGCACCTTGGCGTCCTCATTCGTGGAGCCTGTGACATCGGAGATTACAAGTTGCGGACGCAGTACACGAAGCTTGGTTCCTGAGAGCACCGAGGAGTCAATCGGCATCGACACGTATCAGCACCGCAGAGATAGATTACAGATAACAACTTATATCGGATGCGCAACGGAAAGCGAGGACGCGTGAGCCCCATGACAAGCTTTGCTGGCGCAGTAATCCTACCGGAGCTGGAAAAGACTCTAGTGTTCAAGAACAGGGACTTGGCTACTGACAATCATCGTGATACTCTGTTCTACGATGTGGACTGTTTCGGCGTGAGGGGCATTGATGCGGTCACGGGGCGTGTTGACGGACTGGCGATAGGCGTCAATAGATATGGCCTCGCCGTGGCCAACACTCACGTTCGTAGCACTGACGAGCCCTCCTACCATGTTCTTACCGAACAAATCCTGATGTTTGCGAAGGATGCCGAAGACGGTCTCAGCATGGTGGAAGACCACCTGAAGTCGGGACGAAGGTATCAGTGGGGGAATCTTGTCCTCGCAGACGATGACAGTATGCTGGTCATAGAGATTGCTGGTGATGACTACTCAGTAGAGTGGTCGAAGAGGAAGGTGCTTCGAACCTCACACCATATCATGCTTGACACAGAGGATGAGGTTAGAGAGTACCTAACAAAGGTTGGACCGAATGCATACGAGGCGTCTATGAAGAGGGTCGATCGGGGCTATGAGCTGATACGGCATGTTGACAACGTCAAGGATGTATTCGACCTGCTGAAAGATCATGGTGAGTCGAAGGGCCTGTCAAGCATATGCATGCACCCGGAGAGTGACGGGCATCCCAGCACTGTCATGAGCTACGTCGTAGAAATCGACCATATGCAGGAGACGGGTCGCCCCAAGGTGGTCTTCCATGTTGCGAAGGGAAACCCGTGCGAGAGCAACTATGTGTCCATACCATTGGTGTTCCCGGCCGATGAGGAGATCACAAGGCGTGCGGAACAGATGTATCCAGGCCTCGGATAGCAGACCGTAGCACATCTCACGTTGCATCAATCTCGACCTTTGTTTCGCCTGCGGTAACAGTTGCGGAGCGAATCTTTTGAATCTCGTCCTCCTTTCGCCTGAAGAAGACGTAGAACTCCGCCACAGCTAGGAGATACAGACCCGAAACCAGAACGTAGGGGAGACGATAGAGTCCTTGGGCTAGTAGCCAGCCACCAATATTCGCTGCAATGCCTCTCACGAACGAGTCACTGGCACTCAACACACCAGAGGCTGTCGAACGCTCCTCGGCCGTCAGGCACTCCATGAAGAAGGCCTGCGAAACCGGACCAGCCATGTTCATCAGGGCAGTTCGCGCCACATAGGCAAAGACGGCCAACCACAATGTCGGGGCCCATGAGATCATCAACAGGAACGGCACAGACATCAGCTCGGTCAGAACAACTGTGTTGACTTTTCCAATCCTGTCCGAGAGCGCGGGAGACACAAAGCTGCCGAGGGCAAGCACAAGCGTGTTGATTCCAAAGATCACTCCGATGAGTTCTGTGCTGGCACCGAAGGTTTCCTCGGCTGCGAAGAAGATGTTGAAGAACATGACAATCATACCTGCACCAAGACCTACCGTGGCCACCACAAGTGTGTACCTTCCAATGAAGCCCCAGTTGCGCACATGACTGAATCCCATAGACAACCTACCATCATTCTTCGGTATGTCTGGTGTCATCGGCACAATCACAATGATGCTCAGTACGTAGGGAACCAGGCTCACCCACAACGCATAGCGGTAGCCCATCGTAAGTGAGTCCGCAATCCTCAGAACTTGGTAGAACAAACCGGGCATCATCCCGCCCAAGATGTTGCCTGACAGCACACCAATGAGAGAGAGGCCACTTGTCACCCCGAACAAGTGGGGCCGTTCCTCGTGTGTTGTGAGACCGGTTATGTACGGAGCCCACGCCACTTGGACGAAAGCGCTGGACAGACCGAAGAACACCTGAGAGAGGAGCAGGCCCACCGGCTCCAGTATCGTGTATTGTGTCAAGAGAGCTCCGAATGATACCATTCCGGCCAAGAGAACGACACGTTTCCTGCTCGTTCTGTCGGTGAGGCTCCCGGCCACGATAGCGATCCCTGCAGTAGCGAAGAGGGACACAGACAGAAAGAAGCCGATGAAATCCTCGGAGAAACCGACTTCAATAAGATAAAGGTTGAATATGACCTGGCTAATTCCGAATGCAATTGAGGTTGCAACACTGGAGACAATGTAGAGCTTTGCGTCGCGGTTGAATCCCCGAATCTTGCTGATGTAGCCAGCGGGTCGGTCCTCCATCGGAAACGGCTCCTCCGTGGCAATGCATCCATTCCAGTCTTTAATCATTCCCAATCGCGCACATACCACAAACCTAAATGATGACGACGGTTTGGGGCTTGCACCATGAGGAAGATTGAGCTTCGCAGTGACACGTTCACACTTCCGACCGATGAGATGATTGAGGCAATTGTCCGAGCACACAAGGAGGGTCGTCTTGGTGATGATGTCGTGGGCGAGGACGAGGTGGTCAACGAGCTCCAAGAGAAGGCAGCACACATCTTGGGTAAGGAAGCGGCGCTTCTTGTGACATCGGGAACACAGGGGAATGTGATCTCGCTGCTTGTACAGACACGCCGGGGGGACGAGGTCGTCGTAGAGCGCATGTCTCACACTTTCCTGTTCGAGGCCGGTGCCATGGCCTCGCTCGGGGGCCTCTTTCCCAAACCGGTTGATGGCGTGAGAGGATACATCACCCCGGAAACACTAGAGTCCGTGATCAGCCCAGATGATCCACACTATGCGCACACGGCAATGGTCGTTGTGGAAAACACGCACAATTATGCTGGTGGAACGATCATACGACCTGGGCAAGTAGACGCATTGGCTAGAACGGCACATGATCATGGACTTCGCGTTCACTGCGATGGTGCACGATTGTTTAACGCCGCAGTGGCACTTGGCGTTCCCGCGTCCAGGCTTGTGAGAAATGTTGATTCAGTACAGATATGCCTGAGCAAGGGTCTGTCGGCCCCAGTCGGTTCGCTCGTCGCAGGAACTGAGGACTTCATCCATGAGGCTCGCAGAATAAGGAAAAAGCTCGGTGGTGGGATGAGGCAGGCGGGAATCATAGCAGCTCCCGGAATAATCGCCCTCGAAAAGATGGTCGACAGGCTGAGAGAGGATCACGACAACGCGAGGCTGCTCTACAAGAGGCTCAGTGAGATAGATGGTCTGATTGTTGAAGAACCTGAAACCAACATTGTGTTCATCAGACTGGACAATTTCAACATAGACGCACCCCGACTCTCAGAGGAGCTTGCCAGGCGTGGCATACTCGTGTATGGCAAGTACGGCACACGCATTAGATTCGTGCTGAACCGCATGGTGAACAAGAAGGATGTGGAAACCACCGCTAATGCGATTG
>QMYR01000051.1 GCA_003662765.1 Candidatus Thorarchaeota archaeon | reverse complement strand
GGTTCAGACCTCGACTTCGCCCATAAGAGCGACATAGAGCGACTCAAGCGTATTCGTGCATGGCGTGGCATCAGGCATGCTCTGGGTCTGAAGGTGAGGGGTCAGCACACAAGAACAACAGGTCGTCGTGGCGCAACGGTTGGTGTGTCGAGGAAGAAATCATAGACGAGGTAGTGGCTGATGGGTGATCCAAGACGACAGAAGAAGAAGTACGCAACTCCAAAGCGTCCCTTCGATAGCGATAGGTTCGAAACAGAGCTCCAGCTCGTGGGAACCTATGGCTTGAGGAACAAGAGAGAGCTCTGGAAACACAGGACCAAACTGTCAAGCTACAGACGGCAGGCCCGTCAGCTGCTGGCACTTCCACCTGACGAGCGGGCTCAGCGAGAGAAGGAGCTGATAGATAAGCTTCTTCGCGAGGGCATATTGAAGGGTGAACCCACACTGGACAGCGTCCTCGATTTGACACTCGAAGATGTCCTTGAGCGAAGGCTTCAGACCATCGTATTCAGGAAGGGCCTAGCCTGCTCTATATACCATGCTCGCCAACTCGTCACCCATGGCCACATCGCTCTTGATGGAGCAAGAGTCACAACACCGAGCAGAATTATCACGGTAGAAGAGGAGCCACGAATCGGCTATTCACCCAAGTCGCCACTCAATGATCCGTCACACCCGGCACGGCTCGCAGCCGCAGAGGTTGCCCAAAGGACCGCAGCTGCAGCGCCCGTTGTCGAGGAGGTCGAGGAGGCAGTTGACGTAGAGGTGCCCGTTGTTGAGGATGAGGTCGAGCCTCCGGAGATAGATGAGGAAGAGGCCGAGGTCACTGGGGATGAGAGAGTATGAGTAGCGAAGAGAGAAAGTGGGGAATTGCGCACATCTATGCGTCATACAATGACACCATAGTTCATATCACTGACATCACTGGCGCAGAAACGATTGCCCGCTATTCAGGCGGGATGATGGTAAAGGCAGACCGGAATGAGTCTTCACCCCACGCCGCGATGCAAGCGGCATTTCAGGCGGCTCGGGAGGCCAAGGACAAGGGCATCTACGGCATCCACATCCGTGTTAGAGCACCTGGGGGTCACGGACCCAAGACACCCGGCCCCGGTGCACAGGCCGCGATCAGGGCACTCAGCCGAGCAGGACTTAGGATTGGTATTATTGATGAGGTCACACCAATTCCGCATGATGGGACTCGAAAGCCCGGCGGAAGACGTGGCCGAAGAGTCTAGTCAGACCGCTCAGCTCAGGTCTTGCCATGTGAGGATAGCCACGCGAGAGTTGGCACTGTATTCTCAAGCACGTTCCTTACGCCCAGCCTCTCATAGGGTCTTGTGAGATGGCGCTGAGCACGGGGAGGTGGGAGATACAGGCGTGGATGTATGTGACGGGGCACCACCTCTCGGACCTTTTCCAGTGACGCATCACGATATCCGCACTTGGTGCACTTGAAGCCCTTCTCTCGTCCCGCGCTTTTCATTCTCTTTCCGCATTGAGGACACAGAGGATTGGAGAGGATGACATTCTCAACAAGAGCGACAACGTTCAGCCCCTCGACATTCAGTGTCATGCCATGAGTCCTTGAGGCTGGTCGCACTCCAGCATGCACCTCTACGATGTCACCGGGTATCAGGCTGGCTGCCACCTCCCTGAACTCTCCCGTCGGTTCGTACACCGCACAATCGATTGTACCTGCGTCATCGCTGATTGTAAAGATCAGATGACCACCCTCAGTCATGATGCCTCTTCGTTCAACCCGACCTCTCACCACAGCCGCCATGTACGGCCTCAGGTCTGAGATTCGAACAAGATGGCGAAGGTGCTCACCAGTTCCCTGGTTGGTCCGAAAGATGGTCCACCGCTCAATGGTCTGATGGCAACGGACCAGCGATGCGGCCTCGACGAGATCGGATGGGGAGTCGCCACGGATGCCATAGATGACGGGGTCAGGACCATGAGGCTGAATCAACACACTTCCAGTCTGTGGGTCAATGTTGGAGAACGTCTTGCCCTTCATCCTGCGATTCATCTCGTATACGGACTCGGCATCTACCCCTCTTTCATGTGCTGTGTCCTCCAAGGAGCGATAGGCTATGAACTCGAACGTGCAATCATCAAGTAGTCTGTTGCCCACCGCTGCAGTAGCACCGACTATTCCGCGCCCGTTTCCACGAGAGATGTGAGCAATGTGATGGCGTGACAAGAAACGCCTGACGACATCTATGGCCAGCACGCGCCACTCGGCCAAGGTGGACAGCTTGGACATCTCACTTGGAGGACGCCCCCTGACCAGAACAACTCCGGGATTCGTATTGGGGTAGTCATGTTCCACATACTTCTCAATAGCCTGTTCAACGTTCTCAAGGACAGTATTTCCTACATCTGGAGGCGCTCTGAACCGCAGCACAACCGCCCCGTTGCCCCGGGTCCTGTAAGGGATGTTTGGATTGAGCCTGATGAGATTGGGATAGTCGAGCCAGGTGACGCCCAGATTTGTGAGGTCTTCGGCTAGCAGACTGGCAAAGTGAGTCGTGCACCCGCCCCGGGGACTGTCGATATCGTCCATACCGAGATGAAACTCCTCCATTGTCTCATGCCTCCCCGCCCGTTGCCTGTTCTTCACGGCACAACTCACATAGAGTTGCCTCGCCGATTCGTGTCCCGTGATCCTCACACACAAGGCGACCGCACCGGTCGCAGGCACGCGAAGAGAGATATTCCCCACAGATGTAACATCTTGCCTCATTGCAGACAAGACATAGACCATCTGATGTGAGGCACTCAGGGCAGACGTATGCATTGCACAGGCGGCACCGTACCAGAGGTGCACCCTCTGTGCCGCAGACCTCGCATGCATTCCCCGGTCGATATACCTTCATCAATGCTCCAGCACCACCACACGGCAATGTTGAAATCTCTTGTGCAGTTGTCAGCATGGAGATGCCATGAGCAGGACTGGACCGAGAGTCTTCATCTTTCACGCAAACCAATGTGACCCAAAGAAGTGTACAGGGTTACGACTCGTCAGACTCTGGCATGCGTCTCTGGTCAGGGACATTCGCAGGATACCTCGGGGGACAGTAGTGCTCAACCCGGTCGCCGAAACCGCTCTCTCGCGGGATGACAGGGACACCATGGTGCGTCACGGTCTTGTCGCACTGGACTGTTCATGGAAGCAGGCTGAGGATATATTCAAGATGAGCCGACATGGGCGGCAGAGGGCTCTGCCATATCTACTTGCTGCAAATCCGGTTAACACCTACAAGCCCATCAAGCTCTCTACGGCTGAGGCGATTGCCGCAGCACTGTACATTGTGGGGCTGCAGGATATGGCCGAGGAGGTCATGTCTGTCTTCAAGTGGGGGCCATCGTTTCTCGATTTGAATCGAGAGTGGCTCGATGCCTACGCAGAGTGCACGACGAGCAGTGAAGTGGTCGCAGTACAGAAAGAGATCATGAAGAGCCACGTTAGGTAGTGAATGTGTGGCCCCGGTGCGAAGAGTAGCCCCAATTCTGTTCCGTCCGTCGCGTCGCCGCAGGCGGACCTTGCGACATCGGACTAAGCCTCCTACCCTACGCCTCGGGCCGACGCCTCATTGGCGTATTCTTGGAGTTGCTACCCAGTGATGGGCCGTTTCAACGCTCCCGCACAGGTCCTCGACAGCTTTGTATTGTGCTGTCTCATCGTCATCTCCCGTGCGGACGTGTCGTTTCTGCTCCCAGAGCGAGGCTCTCGCCTCCCTGCTCACGCAGGACTGGTGTCGGCGCGTAGTTGGGATCTTCCTCAGCGCCCGCCCGTTGCCGAGCTAGGCACCGTCAGTCGCGCTTTCGCTCCGGGGCCACAACCCTAGCTGTCGAGCCAACTGTAATGAATCTCTCGATGCGGCGACCTCAGCTCTCCTCTCGCTTCTTCCACATTGGGGGATAGCGGCCGCGCTCCATGAGAACCCGCTCGGTGTTTGCTATGAGACCGCCGCCAGCCTTGGCAATTCGTTCGCTTGTGTCCATCGCTCTGGCGAGGGCAACGGCCTCTCCCTTCAGTGTCTTGATGACGAGAAGGTCGCCTTTTTTGATACCCGATGATAGTCGAACAACACCGCTCGCCGCCAAGTCAGCCCCGTGACAGATTGCATCCACTGCACTATCCCGAATGACGATGTCGGGCAGATGTCTGAGCGCATACTCTACCGGCAAGACGTAGCGACGAATGTCGGTTTCGTCCCCATCTTCTCTCCAGAACACGTATGCGTCCTTGAGATCATGTAGCGTACATAGGTGTTCGTCCTCTCCGAATTTACCAACACGAGTCCTCCGCAACTCGCGCATGTGTGCTCCCACACCGAGGGCCTCGCCGATATCGAAGCACAGCTTTCGAATGTAGGTGCCTGCTTGGCATCCAACTCGAAATAGAACGAGTCTACCCTTTATCTCCAAGATTCGGTTGTAGTATATCTCTCGGACTCTCAGCACCCTCTTGACTGAGGAACGCAGTGGTGGCCGCTGATAGATCTTGCCAGTGAACTCCTCGATCACTTGACGAATAGACTCCTCAGGGACATCACCGTGGAGCTCCATAATGCAGACGTATTCCTTTCCCGCCGGCAGGAGAGCCTGCATGGCCTTAGTGGCATTTCCGAGACCGATGGGAAGTATTCCTGTGACTGCAGGGTCCAGAGTGCCAGAGTGGCCAGCCTTGCTAACATTGAGAATCTTGCGAACCCATGTGGCAACCTCGTGGCTGGTCGGGCCGGCGGGCTTGTCTAGACAGACCACGCCGTTCTCAAGCAGAAACTCAACAGGTATCTCCTCGGGAGAGGAGAAGCCGTACTCGGGACTCGTCGTGTCGTGGGTTCGGACTATGACCTCCCTGGGCCGGTCGGCCGGAAGAACACCTGACACTCGAAGACCCCCTGCACAGCACAAGACTATGCCTTGATGCGAACCTTCTGTCTGAACCGCTCGATGAGATCTGCCGCCTCAAGGGCCTTCATGACCTCATCATCACTTGCTCCGCTCTTGATGTCAATCTTGATGTCCAGGGGTTCAAGGTGCCTAACATTGCAGCTTCTTCTTCTGACTCCGCTCAGGGACTTTGGTCCTGTAATCATAACATACTTTCCATCCATCGGCTCAACCACTACACAGTGGCTGCCGGCCTCACGACCCATGATCTTGACGCAAACGCGTCCTGTTTCGTACAATGTCATTTTTGGTTCACCTCAATATGTCCCGGTCAAGCGAGTCGCCACAAGTCACCTCGTGACACTCATCCCAACGGACTATGAGAACGCGATTGGCTCTCGTGCTCCGAATATGAGCCTTCCGCTTGAGCCTGAGTGCATGTCACATATCGCCTGAGAAGAGCCTGCTCAATGCAGTACGGACAATGTCGAAGACTCCGTCAAGGTCGAACTTCTCAGTATTGATAACAAGGTCATAGATGCTGAGGTCAGAGATGTCTATCCCGTAGTATTCTCTGTACCTTTCTCGCTCACTGGCCTCCCGCACCTCTGTTTCGCGAAGTGCGTCATCAAAAGATGTCCCGTCCCGCTTCGAGATGCGCTCGACTCTCACCTTCAGAGGCGCTGTCAGGAGTATCTTGAAGTCAGCATGCTCGCCAGCCATCCATGCCGCTAGCTGACCGTCAAGCACTACGTTTCCTCTTTTGGCCTCTTCACGTAGAGTTTCATCAAGAAGTCTGTCAATTTTGTCATCATTCTGGGCGAGCCGACTGAACTCTTCCAGAGTCACGCCACGTTCGGCCGCGAGCCTGCGGAATATCATACCGGCGGAAACACGCCTCAGACCGAACTCCTTGGCAATCAGATCAGCGACGGAGCTCTTTCCCGTCCCGTGAAGCCCGCCGAGCGTGATGACGCGTTTCAATATGATCCTTCTCGCACAGCTCTGATTATGCCTCGCTGAACCGCTCGTGGTGATGCGTAACCGCCATAAGGACGGTTGGGCCGCTTCGAAGAACGACTCGCCCTGTGACTCCGGCCCGGTTTCGAATCCTTGGGTAGCTGGAGCAGGGCACCTGTGATGGCGCACCTCCCCTTGGTGCTGTATATCTTTCTTCTATGGATGACGATTCGTCCGCCGGGAGTCTTCACAGCACGGTTAGCTCTTGATCTAGTGAGTTGGCCGGGTCTAGGCATTGTGGTCACCATTTGAGCAATTGTCCTGCGGACTCGCTGCTGTCGGCTTTTAAGGGCAACGGTCTTCGGTAGTGTGAGTGCCTGAACGTCACATGAGAGATGTGCCCATCGCTCTCTGGAGAATCTGCCCAAGGCCGAGGCCCACAAACATGTAGAAACTAAAGAAATACATCCCGAAACCGCCCACAACAGGCTGACCAATCCATCCGCTCAGGAAGGGCAGCACCTTCTCCACATGGAACGGAATGACGGCCACAACAATGGCGGTGCCTGTGACCGGGTCTGTGTAGAACCCGGTCAGTAGATAGAATATCATCATGAAGGGTACCATGAAGAACATGTACGGCTTGCAGCGGGCCGTCATCATCTCCTTCTGGATTCTGTCGATGTAGGCCTTCCGACGCCGAACCTTTCGCAGGAGCTTCTCATTCTGAGTCTCATTCGCCCTCTTCGTGAGCTCTTGGTAGGCCTTAATCTCGGCCTGATATCTCCGCAGACGCCGAATATCTGAGAAACGCTTCATTGCAAGATTACTTGTGGTCGAAACCCCGACCGACACAAGTGTGATCAGGACTACGGATAGCGGCGGGTACTTGAATGTCGCCGCAAACCACTGGGTGAGAGCCACGAAGATGTCCTGCATTGTCCACTACTCCATCAGTGTTTCATAGAGCTGTGTAGCCGCCTCTTCTACCTTGCCCTGACGGTTCTTAATGATTCGCACCGTTGCCCCGGTAAGGGTTGCAGCGGCGACTGCCGCCGAACGACACATCTTCTGGTGAGTGTCGATGTCCTCGACCATCTGCACATCGCGGGCTCTTGTCGAATCGTCGCTGCGACGCCGAGCGATATCTTCAGGGTCAGCCTCGACAAGAACAATCGTCTTGGGCTTGATCGCCCTGACCACCCACTCAGGAAGACCAATGAGAAAACCGTTTGGTGTCAGGATCAGAGTGTGCGTGTCAACAATCACCTTGGCAGACTCGGCCCTCTTAGCGATTGCCTCTCCAGCCAGCTGCTGTACCTCCCTCTGAGTGACAGTGGGCAGCCTTCGCATCTCATCCCGGTCCTCGACAAGTCCCCGCCCAGAGGCAACCTCGAACATGGCGGTTCCAAAGTTCAACACTGGAACCTCTTCATTGTGCTTGTCTTTGACCATCTTGACTGCAGTGTCAATCACGGTTGTCTTTCCAACACCAGGAATCCCCGTGACAATGACTGCATTCCTTGCGTCGCTCATCTGCCATGCACCTACTTTGACTGGGCGGCCCCTCTCGTTGAGCCGGTTATATATCATTCGACGCAGAGAACTACGCTGAAGACATCCAGTCAAGACATAAAACGTGATTGTGGTATAGTAGTGGCCTGAAGGGGGTTAGTTGTATTGTCAGGGTCTCTCTTGAAGATCCTACTCATTGGTGCTCCTAACGTGGGCAAGAGTTCACTTCTGAGGCGGTTCATCACAGGCACGTTTCGCGAAGACTACCGAGCCACGATTGGCGTTGACGTAGAGAGCACCACAGTCACAACGCCCGAGGGAAACGTGCAACTGGCCATCTTCGACCTTGGCGGTCAAGACGCCTTTGACGACTTGAAACTCCACTACTGTATGAATGCACATTACATAATCTTCGTCTACGATGTGACCGACTTGGACACTGTGCGCTATGTCACAGAGGCCTACCAAATCGTGTACGCCCGCGCGTTCATGCCACGGGGTGAGTATCTTCGGGGGGCTCTTGCAGCCAACAAGGTAGACATGCCGGGCGACCATAGTGAGGCGATACGGCGGGGAAGACACGTAGCAGATGTACTGTCATTGGAGTTCAGAGAGGTCAGTGCCAAGACTGGCGACAATGTTGCCGAGCTGTTTCTGTCTGCCACCAACGAGGCCCGGTACTATGCTGTCTTGTCACAACAAGCGGCACAGAGCGAGGTGTGATGGCAAGATTTGGTGGCTGGGGGCCCTCAAGGGGCCCAGCTCTGCTACGAGGAGGACTACAGAATGCCCAGAAGACCAGCCACACCCTCGCCGCCCATCTCGGCCAGTTGCTCCTTGGCGATGGTTTCGTAGTACTGCTTGATAATCGACACCATCAGCAAGATACCGGTACCACTGGCAAGGGCACCCAAGATGTCCGCCACGGCAGCAAGTATTCCTATCAGGAAGCCACCTAGCCCAGCCACTACGGGAATGTAGCGGTCAAGCAGTTTCTCAAGGACTCTCTCACTTCTTCTGAAGCCAGGCACAATGTAGCCGGAGTTGAGCAACTGACGTGCGACATCACGAGGAGCGATTCCCGAGATGTCAACCCATATGACGCTGAAGCCCCAGCAGAGCAGAATCATGAGTACTGCGTAGATGATCACATGCAGCCAGCCATCTGCCTCCTGGAAGACGAGCAGTCCTTGAGGCGGTGTGATGTACCTCGCAAGACCACCGTCCGCAATCATACGTGTGGAGCCCTCCTCTTGGTGGAACGTGCCGATGATATTCAGGAAGGGGTTCGTCTTGTCAGGATTCCATTGCGTCTGGATGATCTGTCCGAAGAAGAGGATGTTGGCGTAGAGCGCTTGGGCAAGAATGACAGGGATATTCGAGGTGTAGAGTAACTTGATTGGATAGCGTGCCTTCATTCCTCGATACTTCGCATACTGAAGCGGGACCTCGACGCGTACAGATTCCATCCACAGCACTGAGAAGAAGATGCCAAATGTGACCGTGAGGGCAAAGATACTTGGATCGTGACCGTTGCGGAACATCAACCATGCGAGGTCGACCGCCGGGCCGGCATCAGTGCCGATTCCAAAGAAGCGAAGGAGGTTGACGACCATGGCAGCCACAATGCCCTTGGGAAGCCTTGTGCTTGGGTTCGCGTAGCCATCAGGTGCCGTGGTCTCAAGTTCCAACATGTTGAGAGAGTTCCACATCACTCGGCCAGCGACGTTGGTCATAATGAAGAGTGATACTCCAGAGCCGAGGCCCCACCCCTTCTGTATCAGCTCGTCCATCAGGATGACAATGACACCAGCTGCAAGGAGCTGAATGAACACGAATACTTGTTGTTCGGGGGTCAAATCACCATATGCCCGGCCCACAATGTATGCAATGGCCTGAAAGGTGGTCATGAGCAAGGCAAGGACTTTCTGGCCACCAGTGAAGAGAGCGCGGTCCTCGGGGTCACTGAAGTCAACATCGATTATCTTGGAGCCGGAGAGCAGCTGCATTACAAGTCCTGCAGTGACAATTGGTCCGATTCCGAGCTCCATGAGGGTACCGCGTGTACTGGCCAAGATCACCCTCATTGCCCACAGGTAGTCCGTTCCCGCAGTCTTGTCAACACCGTATAGCGGCATGTGTGACATGACGAGGAAGATTATCAGGACTACGAGTGTCCACACGACCTTCTCTCGAAATGAAACCTCTCGGTCAGGCGCCTTGACCTCAGGCATTATCCTGACCAGAGGAGATAGGGCCTTTAGAAACGTAGATGGCAAGACCAATGTCTCCTGCAGGTTTTTTGTGCCTCGTCCTGGGAAGCGCCTTTAAAGATAGTGGTCAGAGGATGGTGCGAGTAGATGTCATCCCCCCAAAGATGGGGAAGATGCGTAGAAGAAAGAGATCTGTGCCTGAACGGCTGCGCATCGGCCGCCGTTCGGGCAGGTGTTGTGGGTCTCAAGCATCAGCAGGAAGGTCGATAGTACCACCGACTCCTGTGACCTTGTTTCGTGCGCTGGCGCTGATTGCCTTTACGCCCACGAGGTCCAGCTTGTTTCGAACTTGGCCGCCACCGAGAATCTTGTCGACTCCGAGCTTGGACACATCAATCTTGATGCGCTGGCCCTTCTTTTCTGCAAGGCCACGCTCGACAAGTATCTGAGCGGCCTGGTCAATCTCTCCGATGTTGAGCACCCTAGTGCTCTCACTGAGGCCCTGCGGACGCTTGAAGCCCCACTTGCCAAAGTATCGGGGATTCTCCTGAATGACCTTGATATAGTGGTGTTTCTTGGAACCAGCCTGACCTTTTCCACCCCTCTGGCCGGATGCTCGATGGCCTGCGCTACGACCATAGCCCGCGGTCCTTCGTCCCCTCAGTTTGTTAATTCTCTTCGGCTTTCGTTTTTGCATTGTAATGTCACTCCTCGGTCTATGCCTTCTTCAGGCGAACTTCCAAGACTCCGTTTCGCATCGATGATCGGGCATCGTCTTTCTTGACCTTTGCAGGAAGTTCGACTGTCTTGTGATATGGTCGCTCAGGATTGTTCACATCAATTGTCAACGTTCTACCTTTGACCTTGACCTTGACCTGATCATGCTCAACTCCAGGCAGTTCCGCAACGACCACAATCTCGTCGTCTTGCTCAATGACATCGACCAGCGGCTCAAGCTCCGGGGTCATCCTAAAACTGTCCGGAGCAGGTCTATTGCCGAACCGCTGTATCACGGGCTTGCCGTCAGGACCAATTCTCACGGAGAACCCGAACACGAAGGGGCTGATATCCTCGGGCGACCGCATGAATTCCTCCATCCTCTTGGGGTCGAAGAATCCGCCCTCAGTCATCTCGCGGAAGAGCTGATCCATCATCTCCTCGATGTTCTTGAAGACATCGTCAGGAAAGAAATCGCCCAGCCACTTCCGGAACGACTTGCGAGCGTCGTCCGAGTCATCAAAGGGGTCATCCCATGACATTCGATTCACCTCTTACTATATCATCTTCTTAGCGAGATCGTTTATGGCATTACCTCTATAGCCCGTGATGCCGCCAGCCTGCACAGGCAGGTAGCGTTTTCCGCGGAACCCCCCACTTGGGGGAGTCAGCCGGAACACTGGCTTGAGCCCTTCGACATCTTTGATGCTCGCCTTTCCCGCGACGAGAGCCTTGGCGAATGCCTTGATACTACTGTACTTTGAATGCTTCTTGACGTATGCGTCCGTGAGACGTTCGTTTCCGGGCAGTCTGCCCCTCTTTGCCAACAGAAGGGTTGCAGTTTCTTCGTCAATCTCGCCCCACGTGATGTAGTCCTTCGCCTTGTCCACCATGCCACGCAGGCTCGGCGTCAGTTTCAGCACCACTGCATGATGAAGACGTACAAGTTTCAGCTTGTCAAGGGTGTCCTCAATCTGGGGCCTTACGCTCACTGTGCCTCGAACTCGAATGGCAAGAATGACTGGCTCGTCTGTGCTCATCACTCATACACTCCTGGCGTCGCCCACTCCTGCGGCGGAAGCATCCTATACGTCTGTACTAGGGCACTAACAAATGCCTTTGCAAAGTTGGACGAGGTTCGCGAACGACCCTTTGTGATAGACCACACATCCTTCAGACCGGCAATCCTCAGTACGATCTTACCGACATCCGCGGTCACGAGACCGGTACCCTTCGGTGCGGGCCTCAGAGTCACCGTGACGGAGCCGGAACGCCCCTTGACTTCGAAGGGAATGCTGTGAGGCTCACCACATCTGCACTCCCAAGAACCGCAGCCGCGCCGGAATATTGTGATGTTCAGTTTCGCGCGTGCCTCAGCGGCGCGAACCGCAGGCACAAACTCGGGGGCTTTTCCCACACCTATGCCAATCACACCCTCACCATTACCAACAACCACCGTGACGCGGAAGCTCTTCTGCTGTCCGCTGTCCGACTGTCGTTGGACCATGGTGACGTCGACCACTTCTTGCCGGAGGTCCGGGAACAGGATGTCCACTATCTCGGGCTCTCTAATCCGGAAGTTGTTGTAGAGTATCTCCTCAAGGGAGTTGATGTGTCCCTCCTTGACAAGGCGCCCTAGGTTTGTCCGTGGAACCCAGTCTTGGAGAGGATCGTACTCGACACGGGGTGTGCGTCGTTTTCTCTGTTGTCTGCTCATCTTGATTCATCCCCTACTTCTTACGCTTTCCTCCCTTCTTGCTTCTGGAGATCAGCTTCTTCGGCTTCGGCTTTCGAGGGACTGCGCGTGGCGCCTTCTCAACAGCCTTCTCCTTCTTCGGCCTCGCCTTCTTCTTCGGAGTGGCCTTCTTTGTAGCCGGAGCCTTCTTCTTCGGCTTCTTCAGCTCTGTCTTGGGGATTGCCAGGATTGCCTTCTTCACTGTTTCAAACTTCTTCGGGAGCGATGTAAGCGCGGTCTTCTTCTTGCCGAGCTTGGAGAACTGATGGCCATGGCCCGGATTCTCGCCGAAGTACTTGAATGCCTCCACAATGTGTTGACCAGTGATTCGTTCCTCTGAAGGCAGTATCTCCGGGTCGTGGGGAATTTCTAGCTCCGCATCGAGCGCGCCCTTCAGAGCCGCGTATACCTTGGAGCCGCGTATCGGCGGGTTGAGACCAATGTCCAGGACTGCTGTTGTGATGCCTTTTGCCTTGGCCCTGAGACCAGCCAGCAGACCTGTGAGGTATGCTGCGGGCAGGTTGGCGGTGCCGGCCTCCCATCCGTAGTTGGCCAGCTCTGTCGACACAGCGGAGGCGACTGTCATGTCACCAACAACATGGGCCGTCACGACCTGCACTATCACCTTCGTGTTGGTCTTCCTCACAACAAGGCGAGGTAACCTTGACAACAATAGACGCCGTCGCCGATAGTAGTCAGTCTTGCCCTCCCGACGCCTTCTGAACTTCACGCGGTAAGTTGGTCCATGGGCCATTACTGTGACACCTCCAAGCGGTGCTCCGCGATGTAGGTCTTGAGGTGCGCAGTGTTCCTGAAGGCGTTACCCTTTGCCTTGAGATACAGCTCTCTGTACACGGCGCGGGTGATCTTGCCCTCGTCACGCAGACGCCTCAACTCCTTTCTCATAGGTCGAATCTTCCGCATCCAACGTTCCTTCCCAGATAGCCGGGCTGTGGCCTTGCCCTTCCTGCGGCCAGGACCCTTTCGCTGGCCCTTTCGCTTCTGACGCATGACGTACCGGGCCCTGCCACGACTGACGCCTCTCTTCTGCTTTCTCTGAATGGCGCCCTCGTCAACCAGACGTCGGATGTCCTCCTTCGTAATCGCAAGGGAAACTTCGTCGATGAACTCGGGATCTATCCAGACGCGGGATCTCCCGACCTTCATTACCTCCGCAGCAAGTCGCTTCTGTGTAGTCAGCTTCATCTCTATCCGACCTCCATGTCAATGCCCTCAAGCTCGGTAAAGAGGTCCTCCTCCATCACAGCCTCAGGAGCTCCGGCGTTGAGCACTCGAATCATCATAATCTCAGCCTTCTTGATTATCTCCTGACGCTTTCGGGCGCCAACTGTCGCTCCAATCCTCACGGCGTGAAGATCGGGGTTGAGATTGTCGAGGTCCGACGGGCGATACACGAGAACCTCTGTGTAGCCTGAGGGGTGCACTCCCCGTACGAGCCGTGGCTTACGATAGCCGGCCTCGACCATAGCGGGTCTGCCCTTTCGTTTCTCACGGGTGGCACTGTCGATGCCGCGGACCTTGCGCCAGGATTCCTTCACCCTCACCCAGCGGTGTGCCTGCTCGTGGCGGAATGCGGGTTGCCTTCTCCTCATGAGCCTTGCAATCCGGAACAGGCGAGACTTGATG
>QMYR01000050.1 GCA_003662765.1 Candidatus Thorarchaeota archaeon | reverse complement strand
TCTCGCAGTTCTAGGGCCGCCTTTGCAAGGTCTATCTCAGCCAGTTCTGGTACGCCTTGTGAACTGAGCCATGCCACAAGCCAAGTACCGCCGTCGACCAAGCTCATCAGAAGGTGCCCTTGGCCGTTCGAAGATGCAATGTAGGAGATATCATCCGAGAAAACGCGTGCATACTCGACACCACCAACATTCACGCTGGGCAAGCCCGATCTTGCCGCAGTCACTAGGGTTTCTGCAACGGGAACCAGATCCCAATTTGATGTCTGCCAGACGACTCTCCCGCTCTTCAGGACTCCGAACGCCTGAATCTTCGGGTTGTTTGAGTATAGCTCTCCCCATGCTTGTCCGATGGCGTCCTCCATTGCAGTCACCTCGGTCCCCGTTCAAAAACGATTACTAGAGGGGGGTGGAATGCTGGAGCATTCCACTCTCGGCTCCCTCTCGGTCGTACTCTATATCTTGCCCTTTAGCTTCTTCGCGGCACGATCCACATCCACGTACACCAGATCTGGAGCGGCACTTGGGTCTGCCCATGCTACAACAAACTTGTCAGCGTCGATTCTTGCAAGTATCAGAATCCCATTACCCGCCACACTGCGAGCGACAAGGCTATCCGGAGTGGTCCGGATTGTACTGTACTTCACCTGATTCTGAACAACAGATGGGGCCCCCTTCGTCACTGCAGCAGCCAAAGCAGGAGCATCGGCTGTTAGGTCCCAGTTGTTGCTTTGCCACAACACTTGGCCGGACGTGGTGATCACGCCGAAAGCCTGGACAAGCTGTCCCGAGTCATTATAGGCCTGAGTGTATGCTTCCATAACTGGATCAGACAATTCAATTCACCCCGTATGAATACTCACAAGTCCTTGTGAAGATAGCGCACTAAGCCGAATTTAAGTGAATCTTGCTTGGTCCCAGTAGTTCTTGAACAGTTACCGTATTATAGTCCATACGAACTTGACTATGAAGTAGCATCTGGAGTTGTATGAAACTATGGACAAACAGGCCATCATTAGGGTGATAGTGAGGCCCGGCTCCAAGTCCCGACAACTGATTGACGAGGTGGAAGACGACCACATATCTATGAATCTCAGAAGTCCAGCGCGAGAAGGAAAGGCCAATGCGGAGCTAATCAAGCGACTCGCCAAGGTCTTAGGCATCTCGTCATCTGCCATTCGCATTCAGAGGGGGCATAGATGGAGAGAGAAGGCGGTTGTGATTGACGGCTTGGATAAGGCGGACGTTCTACAACGGCTCCGTGCTATGTTGTGACATAGGCAATCACCGAGATTGTCAACAACGTATAAAAGAGCGACAGAAAAGGCCATTGCACTAGAGAAGCTGAGGCAAAATCTGCACCCCCATGAGTGGACTCTATGCATTGGAGGCTGGCGCCTTGATTCAAGACCACAAGTCAACTCGGATGTCACTGGCAGGTCTATTTGGGGCGGGCCTTTTCTACACAATTGTTGTCATGATAGAAGGACGTTGGAGCGATCCGAGTGTCATTCTTGCTGCGATCACAGAGATTTGCCTTCTTGTTGCCGCTCTCATCAGACCTCCTGTCACAAAACGCGACGTGGGCATTGCCATTCTCGGTCTGACACTCTACATCTATCTCAGCGTTGCCCTCGGCATATTGACAGAACTGACTGTGATGGCGATTGGTGGAATCGTCATCTACCTCCTTGTGATGATACAGCCCAAGTTTCCGTTGACGAAACGAGCAATCTCCACCGGTATTGGTGTCGGGATTGTGATGACGTTTCTGGGCATATACTTGGCTCTGAAAATTGGCGTTGTGTACTTCGTTGGTGCAGAAATGCTTGGGGCCATCATTTTGGGAGTAAGAGGAAAATACACAAAGGAAGAGAACACAATTGTGGTTGCCATAGCCAATGGATCGTCCATGATTTCAATGGGCGTGCTGATAACGTTTCCTGCAATTGAAATATTCGCGCCGGATGTTGCCCCGGCTCTCATAACGTATCCCTTCATTGTCTTTGTGACAGGAGTCAGTGCCATATTCGGACTGCTGCTGCTTGCACCAATGAGAAACCGTTTCGAGTCACAACCGTGGCCACAGGTAAAGCCCCAAGCAGAGTGCATAATCTCTATGGGGCTCGACGACGAGGCAAAGAAGGAAGTCGTGACAGGGCTTGCGATTTCAGGGACATGGGTGGGGGCAACCAGAGCCGCAGAGATGACCACTGGTACTACACTCGCATCGTTTCCACGCCTTCTTAGACCAATCATCCCACCTGCGGGGGCGGTGCCTGACTGGATTGGCATGTCAAACTCTCCGCTGGTTGCAGCTATCGGGTTTTTCATGGGATGGAAGCGTGTCCTAACACTCGTCCTAGGAAGCGTGATTTCGCTCTTGATATGGGTAGTACTCGAAGGAGCACAGCCCGTGAGTTATGGAGTGCACCTCCACCGTCCAGAGATTCTCTATCTTGCGCTTGGCGTCTTCGCCACGATAGTGACTAACGATGTTCTATCTCGCGAAGATGACAAACTCAGCGTTCAGGAGTTCCAGGCTCTCGTCAATCAGCAGGCAGTAGGCGGGGAGCCATCCGAAGGAATTGTCATAGACACACCACATAAGGCCTCCGAAGTCCCCAATCTCATGAAACTGCGAAAAGAGCTCTTCTCCATGGAGAGTATCAAGAGCGAAATCAGGTTTCTGATAGAAAACCCGCGCGAGTTCATGAGAGCACGTGGGGGGATTGTGCCTCCGTGGGTAGCCCTTCTGTCGATATCGCTTTTTACGATAGTGGGCATTGTCGTGTTTTTCATTATCAGGCCTTTCACAGGTCTTGAGATTCACTGGTCCCTATTTGTCCTGGGAGCCCCGCTCGCGCTTGCCTCAGCGTACTTCACAGCCAAGTCAATAAGTGAAACAGGGATGCTTGCCGGGTATGTTTCAGACCTAGTTGCAATTCCGGCGATTCTCTTTTTCAGAGCAACCTTCCAAGCCGTTACGACGTTCATGTCGATGCTGGGTGCCCTGCAAGACGCCGCTGTTGCGCTGCTGGTTCATCTCAAATTGGGCCAGCTGACCGGGGTGAGAGGCCGGGATATATTCAAGGCCGTCTTCCTAGGAGCTATGCTGGGCACCTTTGTCGGATCGCTAATGACGTACATGATCTACCGAACGTACCACTTTGGAACAACCGAGTTTCCCGCGCCGGCTGCCCAGCTGTTTGGCTTTCTTGTAATCAGTCTTCAGGGCCTTGGTAACCTCGTACTTCCTGGAATGGACCAAGAGCTCTTTCCGGGGGTGTCACCGGTCATCCAGTTTCTCTATCTGCTTGTGTTCGGTATTGTGGGATACCTCTTAGGCCGTGAGCTGCACAGAAGGGGTCTGAGCCCCATGAGCCTTGTAGTCGGACTGTTAATCCCGCCAGCAACATCAGCGGCCATGCTTCTCGGGGGTCTAGTTGACTACAGATTGAAGAAAGAGGAGGGGTACGAGAATACAGTGCCTGAGAGAATTGATACCATCGAAATGAAGCGGAACAGGACCAGTCGCATTCTGAGTGGCATGGTTGCCGGAGAGGCAATTGTTACTGTGATATGGGTCCTGTGGTCAGCAACACTGTTCATTCTAGGATGACTGTGCAGCCACCTCATCAGCAATCAACTGAAGGAATCTTGGAAAATCACTACGTTTCATGCTGGCGCCGCAGGCCGCAGGGTGACCGCCACCCTGAGCATTGGTGAAACTTGAAATCACACGAGATAGCAGACGGTTAAGATCAATCTTGGAGTTACGCCTACGGATTGAAACGTCCACCTCATCCTCGGAGCTTCGCGCGCTTATCCCAATCATTGAGTCTGTGAAATAGGCGGCAAACTTGGCGCTCTTGCCACGGTATCCGTGGACAGGCATGTCCAGCACGTAGCCAACAGGGCCGACCTTTCGTGCGTGGCTCTGAACGTACCTGAAGACCTCATGCTCCACACGTGTGGCCTTCATAGCCAGATCGACTATGTTGTTCATGGAACTGGGCTCGATGCCTAAGGTCAATTCCCACGTGAGGTCTTTTGACTCACGACGATAGTCAATCTCTTGCAGTGCCTGAACAAGAAGGCCCGCTTCTAGGTATAGGGTCCTCTTGTCGAAATCTTCAAAGTGGCGCCGGACGAACGGGGTGTTGTCACAATAGTCGGCAATCGCCCCGTACAATGCGAGACGTAGTGCGTGTTCAGGCAACCGGTCAGCAAACTTGCGATACATCAGCTCCGCTGCGCAGGGCCCAATCTGATGGAACATCTCAACACGCTGAGAGAGCCGCCGCTTGTACTTTGCGGCCATGGGGTGGTGGTCAGTCCAGTGTATGCTTGTTTCGCGGGGAAATCGCGAGAGAGCTCGTATGATGTCATCGAACCGCATTGTATTGAGGGCTATGTCACTAACTGAAACAACATCTGGTCGGTCTCTTGCCACACGATAGAGATCTGCATGTATTTGAGATGGACGCGTGAAGTACAAATCTGCACCTGGGAAGGCGAGAAGCCCAATCGCACCGGACGTTATGCCGTCCACATCGCCGTGAGTCAGCACAACCGCGTGCATGTTTCAGCCGCCTCCACAGGACTCATTCCTTGTATATCTCATCAAGGGCTGCATCCCACTCGTCGCGTTCAACCTCGCCCCGGCGAGCCACCGGTTTCCTCTTATGCTTCCTAGCTTCCTCAATCTTTCTCTTTCGTTCCAACTCCCTCTTCTTGCGCTCCCGCTCTTTAGACTCCTTCTCGGCCAACTCAATTCTAGCCTCAATCTCAGACTTAGACAACCACCTGATAGTTGCGGCAACAAATGCAAAGAGTAGCACGACTGGCACAAGCAGCAGAACTACAATCTCTGGCTGACGCAGTTCAACGCTATTGGCAATCCCCGGTGGTAATCTAAGGAGACTCACAACCATTACCGGGTTCATCAAGATGAAGGAGAGGACGACCACACTAAGAAATCGGATGACAGAGCCTGTGACCGTCGAGGTAATGACATAGGTGGACGAGGGGGCTGCGGCGCGAGCCGTCAGCTCATCCTTTGCCTTGGGATTCGTTGTCAGCAACTCATCCACGTAAATGTTCAGGCGACGAACATCACTGATGGCATCCAAGTTCTCTAATGCTTCCCTGCTCCCAAGCACCTTGCGCTCAATCACTTCGCGTAAGAACGAGAATGCGGTGGCACCAGACCAGCGGCTTGTGGTGGTGGAGGTGATCTTTTCGCCACGTTCTATGGCGTCCTGCTTTCTGGTCGCAGAGCGCAGAGCGAGAAGCTGCTTCTTGAGAGTTTCCTCACGGTCTTCAACGGGCTTTCCAACCGAATAGCTGTAAATCATCTGATAGCTGACCTCAAGATACGCAAAAGACACCAGCGCGAGAATCTGCATGCCCGACGTGAGGAAACTGATGAAGTCAGTCATGATGGGGCTCTCGCCGTAGATGGGCAGGCCCCGAAACGCAGCAGCTATCATTATTGCCTGAATCGAGAGGAAAGCACCGCCCACAAACTTGTGCTCCATTCGAACCAGTGACTGGAGAAACATGGCAATGCCAATTCCTGCAAAGAGAAAGTATAGGAAGGTAAAGGTCAGGTCATAGAGTTGCCATAGGATAGTGAGAAGTCGCGACTGGAACAGTACGAGTACCTGATATACGTTCGTCATTGGTCCGCTGAAGCCATACGGTTGAAGATACCAGAACCTTAGGATGAGAGAGTTGTAGATGCCAGTCGCCAATGTGTTTGCGGTTTGACCTCCGACAACGGCGGCAGTGACGCCATAAGAGATCACAACGCAGAGATAGAACAGTAGTAATGAGAGAATCCTGAACACTGTGACAATGAAGGTGTAGGGGGCATTCCAGTCCCAGTACCCCGACAGTTGATTGTATACGATGTAGCACATGTATGCAAAGGTCGCCGTTGAGAGAATACGTAAGATCCACGTGACCCACTTCAATACAGTGCCACACCCCTTTGCTTTGCCAGATTGTACTGTTTGATGATTACGGGCAAGAAGTCTTCTGGGCCAACATTCACCACATCAATCCCAAACCGGGCAAGAGCCTTAGAAATCTTGCTCCGTCGCTCCCAGAGCTCTTCCTGAACAGCCTCGGCTAAGACTCGCTCTACTGGTCCGAACTGACCGACTGGTGCCTCAAACCACGGTCCGAATGGACTGATTATCTGAGCGCGATGACCGTTCGCGATTACCTTTTTCATGGCATTAAGCAGCGGTCTTGGACTCTCCTCCAAGTCTGTAAGAAATATGAACAGCGTGCGCTTGTTGACTTGGCGCGTGACATAGTCCACTGCCGCCTCGAAATTGCTCCACCCACGAGGCTCGGCTATCGCCAGTGCTTCGAGTACATCGTACATGTGGTTGGGACTCATCGCAGGTGGGACGAAGGCGTGGACCCTATCGGAGAACACACATGTTCCCACCAAGTCTTTTCGTTCCATGCCCATGTAGGTAAGGAGCACCGCGGCTCTAATGGCGTATTCCAGTTTTGTGTTCTCGGGATAGCCATTTCCCATGCTTCCAGACGAATCCACCATACAGACTATCTGAATGTTCTTCTCCATCTCGAACTGTTTTACGACCAGCTTGCCACGCTTGGCGCTCGTCTTCCAGTCAATCAGTCTGAATGGATCGCCGGGCATGTATTGTCTAAATCCTGCAAAGTCTGTGCCCATTCCAACAACCTTGGTTCGGTGAGCACCAAACATACGCCCCAGCTGCCTCTGCTTTCCGAGAGCCTCCATTCTCCGTACGTCTTTCCATGTCGGATACACCAGCACCTCGGTTCTGGCCTTCAGGGTGCGCTTGTAATAGTGAAGACCAAGTCTATCGCGCAAAATGACCTCGGTAGGACCAAGATAGTAGCGGCCACGCATTCGTGCCTGTAGGATATAGGAAAATGTGATGCTGCTGCCAGGCTCGATACGTGAGGCCATGAAGTTCTCGCCGATTGCCAGAATCCACGTTTCAGGGTACTGATCCCATACCTCAATGAAGTCAAAATGCCTGCGAGATGTGTTCCTGATGGTCACACGGACACGCAGGAAGTCTCCCGAGAACACCTTGTTCTTGTCCAACTTTCGATCGACTTCGATTCCAGCGACATTTGCAGTCAAGGCGAAGAGAGGGAGTGTGACGACGAGACCGACAAGAAGATACACACCAATTAGCGTGAGGTAAAAATTCGTGTAGGAGAACCCGCTGGTCAGTAGGAGGATTCCTCCAAACACCACGACAAAACCTCTCTTCGTCAGCACAGTAGATCTTCTCCGACGTATATGCTGTTGTACCTGACCGTTTCACCGTGGACAGTCCACTTCACCGAGAATCTTGGAGATCACACGCTCAACAGTAAGACCCTCGAGCTCAGCCTCGGGCTTCAAGAGAAGCCTATGGTTGAGCGCCTGTACAGCAAGTTTCCGTACGTCCTCTGGCACTACATAGTCTCTGCCGTGCATCGCCGCACGTGCCTTGGACGCACTCATCAGGACAAGGGAAGCACGTGGCGAGCCACCAAGAAGAATCTGCGGGTCATTCCGCGTACGAACGATTATGTCGCGGATATAGTTGATGATGTCCTCGTCCACATACACACGCTTGCAGGCATTCTGCATCCGAATTATCGTTTCAGGATCAGCGAGGACGCGAAGATCTGTGACCTCTCCCAAGTGCTTTCGACGGATGACCTCGGCTTCCTCACTCTTTGTGGGATAGTCAAGGATTAGCCTGAACATGAACCTGTCGAGTTGAGCCTCCGGAAGAGGGTAGGTCCCCTCTTGCTCTACGGGGTTCTGAGTCGCGATTATGAGGAACGGCTCTGGCAGCTTGCGGGTCACACCTTCGATGGAAACTTGGCGCTCCTCCATCACTTCCAACAGCGCGCTCTGGGACTTGGGAGGACAACGGTTAATCTCGTCTGCCAGCACCAAGTTCGCGAAGACCGGCCCTTTCCGAAACCAGAACTCACCGCTCCGTTGATTGAACACATTGCTACCGAGAATATCGGCAGGGAGTGTGTCCACAGTCAACTGAATGCGTTTGAACTGGCAGCCCAAAATGGAGGCAAAGGTTCTTGCCATGTAGGTCTTTGCCAGCCCGGGCACACCCTCAAGCACCACGTGACCATTGGACAACATGGCGATGAGAGTGTCGCGCAGAATGTCAGTCTTGCCGACAATTACTCTTTGCACTTCACGGATTATCTCCGTGGTCAGCTCATGTACCTCATCGATTGACATGGCATCGGAGGCACCGTGGCTTCTCCTGTCAGTCTCGTCAACAGTCATTGTTTCATACCTCACGTTCTTGTTTCGATAAGCTTGTTCTGAATATTGCGCATGAAGAAGAATAGATCCATCATCTCACTCTCCCGAATCTTCATTGTGGGGTTCGCAGAGATCTTCTCTATCCTGGAGATAGTCTTGAAGAAAGTATCACGGTTCATTGATGGATCCTTATGTTTCAGAAGCTCCCAGACCTTAGCGGCATTGAAATCAGACCACATGTGTTTTTTCTGTAGGTCGCGACGAAGCTTCCGATACAACATCTTCACAACCCGAGCGTAGTTGCCCTCTGTCCTATAGTAGGCCATGCGCTCGCTGAAGTACGTCTGGCCACGTCGGAGGAATACTTCTGATACGGCCTTCACTTCGGGTTTCTTCATGTCGGGGAGATACTTCTTGATTCCCGTAACCGTCACGAATGGATACACCATCGATACATATGGTAGCGTTGAGAGCCAGAAGACGCGGCTGAGGTACAGACCGTAGAAGAACTCGGCAGAATACCATGGCACGGCCAATAGATTCTCACAAAACACCACAGTTCTGTTTGTCTGTCCGTAAGATAGCCAGTCAATCACGTTCTCGGCAAATTGACGATTGTCACCCCGATCAAGCATATCATTTGTGAATATGCTTGGGTCACTTATTGCAACCATTCTACCAGCGCCTGGGACGAGAAGGCCTAGGTCCAGTGCACCCACCACAGGCAGCGAACCGTTCCACTCACCATTATCGGGGTACGGGTTGGGATCGCTGATGTTTGTGTCGCACCAAGCCCGATTCGATGTCCATGCGATGCCTGCCATTCCAATGGCACACTTCGGACTGATGGCTGTTGCCCAGTTCAGATGTAGACTACTCACACCACGCGTGAGCGCGCCACCGTCCAGACCTGGCCGGAAATCTGTGATGACTGGTAGCTTGGGGCTCTTGTCATAAGAGTCCAAATCAAGCAGAACCCCACCAGTAAATGCCACAACGCCCGACACAGATGTCGGTAGGCTCTGTGCGTTCTCTGCAATTGCGCCTGATACCAGACTATTGAGCATCATGAAGGAACTGTTAGCGGTACCAAAGTCGTCTGCAATGACGACGCCTCCGCCATTCATAAGATGATCGAATATCACAAAGACCGCATCCAGAGAGAAGTCACGGACCGGACCCATTATCACGAGAACCGCCTGCCCATCGTAGCGAGTCACCACACCCATCGAGGACTGAATTGCCAGAGCAGTATATCCCATCCCCTCGATGTCTTCGCGGAAGGCACTCGCGCCGTTCCAGCTGGTATTGTAAATGCTAAAGTCCTGAGTATAGACACCACTGGCGCCAATCGTGCTGCTGTAGAATAGCATTCCAACTGGGAACCACGACAGAGCAAACAGGACGAACCAGAGGGTCTGTTTCAGGTCCATGACTACTCACGCTCGTACCTCTACTCTGCAGTCACGCCGACATCAATTCGTGGATATAGGTCTGTAAAGATGCGTACGGCCTCCTCGTATTGACTGCGTGTGATCTCGTGCTGAGAGAAGCGTGCTTCCTCATAAATCTGCACGAACTGTTCGACCACCGCAGGGTCGAGGGGCAATGACTTTAGCACTCTGTCGAGGTACTCACGAGCGGTCTCCGAGTTCAACCGCTCGGTCCCAGACTTGAGTCCGCACATCTGCTCGAATGTGCGATATGCCAGTGTGACCGCCGCATCGTACTTGCCAGCATCTGCGAGCTTCTTGATGTTCCTGAGCTTACTCGGAATGTCGATGCCCGTTGTTCGCGGGGCACCCCTGAAGAAGCCTCGTACGAAGTACAGATACAGCAGCACAGCGACTATCGCACCAGCGACCGCAATACCTGGAATGATGAGATCTGCTACTTGCATATTACCACCCGTGTTTACCTGAGCAAGAACCGTGAAGCTGGCAACCGTCATGTTCGTGTCAGCCACTGGTAGCGCGATGGCAACCGTATATGTGCCATTGACAGTCCTCTGCACAATTGTGACTGAAAAGTTGCCATTCTCGTCCGTCAAGACGGATTGAGCCGACCCATTTACAACTATCGTGACTGTCCTCCCTGCAATCGGATAGTGGCTGGGGGAGTCATCGACAATGGTACCGCTAATTACCAGGGGCGAACCGGAGGCCACTCGTTCAGGACTGGTACGTGTGAATTCGACCCCCGTGAACACATGTATCGCGGTTGTTGATACATCGTCAGACCCATCAATGTACGCAGTAGGATTGCCTTGGTAGGCCACATCAACCGTGAAATAGCCGCTCTGTGACCAAGAAGAGGGAACGGGCACATTGAAAGTGACCCATGTCGTGGAGAATACCTGAACCGAGGTGATCTCCGTCCCATTCAAGTGCACGATTACAGTTCCATTGATTGGTTGCCCCACATCGTCCAGAAGACGAATGTCCACGCGGAACGTTTCACCATTGGCCACAACATATGTTTCAGGCACATAGACTGACACTTCACTGGACGCAACTACGACCATGTCCCATGCACCGGGCTCTTCCGAGAGGTCGTAGAACTCTGCCTGAATGGCTACAGAGAGGTTGTGTGGCCCCAGCACAACATCGGTGGGAACCGTCAAATCGAGTACGAACTGTCCGTTGTTGTTAGATGTTCCAGTATAGCCAGTGGTTTCGCCGTCCACGAGCAGGACCACTGGGACCCCGGCGACACCGCCGTTCTCGCTGTCAATAATGCCAGTCACACTGATGGTGTCCCCGCGTAGAAGTGTGTCTGTGGGTTGGTCATCGAGCACAATCGTGACCATTGCCCGCACCTCGACCTGAACTTGGGAAGACGCCTGCTCAAAGGACTCGTCTGGCCGTACGAAACGAATCTCCATCGAAACGTATCCCACGCCATTCGTCCACGGAATCGCGTAACTCAGGTAGAAACCACCAGAGCTATTTGTGGTCGATGTATCGACAATCGTATCGTTCCAGATTATGGCGACATCGTACCCTACCATCGGGTCACCCGTACCATTACCCCACATTAGAAGCCCTGTGGCAACCACACTGTCGCCCAAGTATACTGTGCTCGAGTACGTCACAAGGGTCAGATTCACTGGAATCTGAAGAATGTTGATCAGCGATGCGTCACTGCTTCCCGGATTGATGTAGCCGTGAGTAGGTGTGCATTCGGCCCAGATTGTTGTCGGGCCAAGTGGCGTAGTTGCTGGAATATTGAAGATGTGCTGGAAGCTGCCGTCAGGCCCGGTGACATATTGGGCCAGCATTATGGCACCCGAGCCGCTTGCAAGGTGGTTCCAGTAGATTGTGACCGTCGCGCCTGCATACGCAGAACCGTTGTCGAGATACAGTGTCCCAGTAATGTTGAGCAGGTCACTCCTGTAAGCTGGATCTGTGGGGGTGACCGTTAACGTCCATACAAGTTCGTACGCGGTTAAGTTCAGTGTAATACTGGAGCTGAGTGTCGATGCAATCCATGTCACAGTGGGAATATAGCTCATACGAATATCATGAAGGCCTGCACTCGTACCGGTAGGAATCACCCATGAATACTCGAAATAGCCACTACCATTTGTGATGGCCCAGCCAACAGGAAACCCGTCGAACATCAGGGTCACATTGGCTTGGGCAAAGGGGACATCTGGGTCAGGTACATCATAGTACAGGTAGCCCTGAACCGTGACCGTTTCAGATATGTGAAAATCAGTGACGCCACCCGTAGAGAAGCCCGTTATCAACGTTTGCCACTGTTCTAGGGTGATACCAATGTGTACGGACTCGTTGCTCTCCAACTCGCGAGCCCCCGCAAAAGAAGCATAGACTTGTATTCCGGTCCAGATAGTGTGGCCTTCAAGTTCCGAATAGGCCAATTCAATCTCGCCAGCCCCATTGGTTGGTCCGCTAAAGATCTCGTGGGCCGTTCCGTTGTTCCAGACTACGGAGATGTACTGGCCAACGATAGGAGTGCCGTTGGCGAAGTGAATGTATAGAGAGATTGTGGTCGTTTCGTTGAGCTTGATAGTGGTGGGCGTGATCGAGATTTCCATAATGACTGGATGACGCTGCACGGTCACTGCCAATACCGAACTCGACGCATTCGTGTTCAACAGACTTGTCCGAGTGTAGTTGGCCTTGAACTGGTAGTCCCCGGCGAATTGCGACTGCGAGAGGTTGTAGAGATAGACGTAGTTTCCAGCGGAGTCTGTTGCGAGAGATGTGACCAAGACCCATGTTCCACCGTCAAGAAGATAGAGATTCACGGTCTTACCGCTCAAGACAGGCGACCCGCCAGAGTAGGACAGGGTGCCCTGAATCACAATGCTCTCGTCAATGTAGACGGGAGAAGGCGCAGAGATTGTGAGTTGGAGAGTGTAGAGAACAAGGTCTACATCTGCTCCTGGAGATGAGCTTGCATTGTCCCACAGCTTGTTTGGGGAATAGAATTCTGCCCAGAACGTGACCGTCGCCGGACTGTCCCTTGACACTGAACAGTTGTAGTGGAACAGGAAGTAGCCCGTTGTATTAGTATAGTACGGACCGTAGCTCAGTACGGTACCGTTGTGCCAGTCCATAAACACAGTCACAGGTTGATTGGCAATCTCGGTTCCATTATCTTGAAACGTGAGACGACCATAGACCTGAATTGTCTCGTTCAGATGGTATGAGGTTGAGTTTGTAGAGGTCGTCAGGGCAAGTCTGTAGAGAATGATTGTGGCTGTGCGGTTGGCAGACTCGCCGTCAGCCCAGAGGGGGTCTGTGCTGGTATAGTGCGCCCAGATGTAGATTGCTCCCAGTCCATCATTGACAGAGCAATTGTAGAGGAATGTGAACTGGCCGAGCGGATCCGTCACTTTCTGGAATGTGTAGACGCCTGTAGAATTGCGATAGTATATCGTGATTGTTGCGCCAGCAAGTGGTTTGCCGTTCTCTTGGAACGTCAATGTGCCGCTAAACGTCATCACATCATCGCGATGGTACTCTAAGGCATCGAGACTCGCATTGAGATTCATCTGGTATAGCTGAAGGGTGATGGTGGTTGAGGCCTCAGCATCCGAGTGAAGACGGCTCGAAGACACAAACTTGACCACCACCGTCACCGGGCCCGGACTGTCTGTAGTAACACTGACGTTGTAGTAGAAGTTGTAGTATCCAGTGCCGTTGGTCACAAGAACGTAGTAGAACGTTCCGGTGGCGTTTGTCCAAGAGAGGGTCACAGTTGCACCGGTGATGGGAGTGCCGTTGTAGTACAGCAGCTGACCCCAGATATAGGCTGTTTCGTTAAGATGGTAGTACGTACTGTTGGACTGTACTGAGATGGTTGTAGTGTAGTTGGTGATTGTGATGTACAGGTCATCAGAAACATCATCAGCATAGCCTGCAACTGGTGATACAAATTCGGCATGCACGGTCACCGTTCCGAACTCGTGGTCAATTGGTATGTCGAATGCAAACTCGTACAGGCCTGTCGTGCTGCTCGTCAGAACAGTTGTGAGGTTGAAGGTTCCTGTTCCATTTGCCCACCAGATCGTCACAGGAGCATTGCCGAGGGCAACTCCGCCTGCCTCTGGAAGAGAAACGGTACCGGAGAACGTTATGGCTTCACCAGGATGGGCCGGATTGATATTCGATGCTATAGAAACCTCGGTGATCCATTTTTGAACTGTGATATTGAGTGTGGATGAGTCTGTGGCCTGATAGCCGCTCGCACTGGGATTGAAATGAGCCCAATACTGCACGGTCCCAAAGTACGTATCGGGAACT
>QMYR01000049.1 GCA_003662765.1 Candidatus Thorarchaeota archaeon | reverse complement strand
TTGCTGCAGTGGTTGCTCTTGTCTTGGGAGGCGGCGGGATTGCATACAAGAAGGGTCTACTCGGGAAGTCGACCCGCTCTACGAAGAAGCGTCGTTCATCTCGTAGGAAGAAGAAACGGTAGTGGCACAAGACACATGTGCGCGCAGAGGCGCTTTTCCTCTGCGGCACATACTCTCTTTTTTCGTGGCAGCCACTGTGAGTAGCACGACAGTCCTCTACGCAGAGTCCTTGGCCGTCTGGGCGGACTTCATGCGGCTCTCGTATTCGCGCATCTCTCCCCTTCGCTTGTGCAGATCAGCAGCAATCGTATATGCCCGGGCAACCTCATCCCACTTCTCAAGTGCGTCAAGGCACAGGGCGAGGGACTTCCAGATCTCAGGGTCGGTTGAGTCATACTTCAACGCCTCATTGTAGGCGTCGACAGCCTCTTGGACCTTCATCATACTCTCAAGAGCACGAGCCTTTTTTGCCCACAGATCTGCGGAGTCGGGGACGGCCTTCAGACCATCTTTGGCTGCATCCAGAGCTTCTTCAAATGCCCCAACAGTCAAGAATGCCTCCGCCCTATTGGAGTACGCGCGCGGGTCATCCGGTCTCAACGCGATGGCCCTGTTGAAGTCCTCAATGGCTGCATCCTGTTCTCCAATCTTGATCTTGATGAGGCCCATCTCATTGAGCGCATCAACGCAGTCAGGGTACGCCTCAAGGACCTCCTTGTAGGCCGCAATCGCTTTCTTGTTCTCCCCCTTTTGCCTCAGAATCCTGGCCCGTGACAGCATCTCCTCAACGCTCTGTTCTGACATGGGCTGTAGTCGTGTAGTTGTGGTTTTAACAATATCTTGCGTCAACTCGCATCGGACGTTGACAATAAGGGTTTAAAGGGGGTACGAAGAGCCACAGTGCAGCCCGGTAAAGAGGAATGACATGATGACACCTGATGATGCCGACTCCTCCGATGATTATGACGAGGCCGAGGAGACTGACACCTTTCCAGACGCTGAAGAAGACGAGTACGCGGACGAGGAGGAAGAGATTGAAGAGGAGCTGGGCGTGGAGTACTCTCCGAGCAGGCTTGCGAAGTTTCTTGAGGACCCGTGGCCGCGCGTCACTTTTGTCATGATGATTCTTGGCTTTGTGGTAGTCCTGTTCACCCCCAACGACGTGTGGCGCGTATGGAATTGGATGATTGTGGGCATGTACTTCCTATGGATACTCACTGCGGTCGCTTCGACAATCGGACTGACGGTGTGGAAGAACCCCGCGGTGTCTAGGATAAAGTACGGTGGCATTACCAACGCGTTTCTGGCGCTCGTCTGTGGTGTTCTAGGAACAATCGACACGATCATGCTCATTGGAGGAACCGGCGGTCTTCTTCCAGCGATTGATGTACCTGTCCTATACGCAGCGATTCTGATCGTCGTGTTCTCATTGTACAGCCTGTGGCTCGTCCAGAGAGTCGTGCAGACAGAGATGGAACAGGCGAACCAGTAATGCCTCAGAGTTGTTCCACCCTAGAAGAGCTCATGGCCAAGATTCGGCGGTTCGTGGAAGAGAGAGACTGGACGAGGTACCAGCGTCCTGTTCCCCTCACCATGTCCGTGGCCATAGAACTGGGCGAGCTCTTCGAGCTTTTTCAGTGGCTCCGTGAGGACGAGGTGGAGGAGCATCTCAAGTCTGAGGCTTATCGACAGGCACTGAGAGATGAGTTCGCCGACGTGATGATCTATCTGCTCAGGCTGGCAGATGTGCTCGGCATCTCTCCGACCGACGCGGTACTCGACAAGCTGGGAAAGAACGCGGAGAAATACCCAAAGGAGCGCTGGTCTGGCAAGATACCGTCTAAGACCTAGTCCTCTACTAGACGCCTGTAGAGTCTTGGTCTTCTGTCGTTGAGCAGATGGTTCCGCTCTGTCATCATCTTATCGTCCGCCCTAGCCGGGTCGATGTCCACCCACGCAAGCCCTGTGTCGGATCCGCCCATCTTCAACAGGACTTCCCCGTTCGGAGCGACCACCTGTGACTCTCCGTAGAATGACAGGCCTCGTTCCTCGCCCACTCTGTTGGCGGTCACAGTGAAGACCCTGTTCTCTATCGAGCGTGTGACCATCGCGCGGTGGCAATATGGTAGTACAAGGTTTGCAGGATGGAGGATGACTTGTGCACCCTTGAGGGCCAGTATTCTTGCCATCTCGGGAAAGATCCAGTCCCAGCAGATCATCAGTCCCAAGCGGTATTCGCCGAACTCAAATACAGGGGGCTCGCTCTCTCCCGGCAGAAAGACCTCCTTCTCCCGATTGAACAGGTGCACCTTTCGGTACGTCAGCACATGCCTGCCGTTCATGAAGAGTGGCGCCGAGTTATACAAGCCCTCAGAAGTCCGCTCGCAGACACCGGCCACCACGACTCTTCCTGATGAGCCTTTCGCCATCTCTTTGCAGTATGCGCCCTCGGGAATAGTTTCTGACAGTGTCACAGCCTCCTCGCGCGATTCAAAGGCGTAGCCTGAGTTGGCGAGCTCAGGAAGCACCAGCACATCAATTCGGTTTGCATCTGCCTCTCTTATCAGCTTTCGAAGCATGAGCAGATTTGCGTCCGGGTCGCCTACTACCGGGTCTGTCTGTCCGATTCCAATCCTCAGCACGGAGAGCACCGATACGTGTGGGGTTCGGTCTGACTGATTATATCTTCGGTCGCATTAATGCGCAAGAAATAGATGGAGTGAGGCGGCGAGCCCTTGGGGTATCGCCGCACATCACAGCTATCGTCGTAGATCATCCCTCAACCGTGCGGCTGAGAACTCGTCCACCCGGTCTTTGGCCTCCTCACGGGCTGCCTGGTGTTTCTCGAGGAATTCCTCTACCATGCCGGCCAGAATCTGCTTGCACTCGCCGCACAGAATCTCTCCTCCCCTGCACTTCCGTTCGATCTTGGCCAAGTCCTTATCGTCCGGCATAAAGACGAACTTGTAGTAGAGAAAGACGGAACAGATGTCGGGGTTTCCGCCAAGATCTCTCTGCTCCTTAGCAGAGGTACGTCCCCCTGTGAAGGCGTTCATGACCTTTCTTCGCGCCTCCTTCGGAGTGTCAATCGTGAAGATGGCGGAGTTGGGATCGGAGGCCGACATCTTGCCACCCTCTGCTAGTCCCGGAACGAACTTGTTCTGGATTGAGGCCGGCTTGTAGTAGCCGAGCTTTTCTGCCACATCGCGGGCGACACGCCAGTACGGGTCCTGATCAATGGCGCATGGGATGAGGCACGGGGTCTTGACACCGTAGATCTCCGAGTGGAGGAATGCTGGCACGGCCTGAAGGGCTGTATACCAGATGCCACCAATGTTCATGCTGTTGTCGAACCCGTAGACGGCCCTTGCGGTGGAGAAGGTGACTTTCTTTGCCACACGGATGCCAATCTCGTACATCAGGTCGATGTGCTTGATGTCGTCAATGACGTACGTGTTCTCGGGCTCAAAACCAAGCGCCAGCAAGTCCACGGTGTTCTCGTAGGTATACTTGTGGACCTCTTCAATACTCAGGTCTGGGGTGAACAGGAACTTCTCATCGTTTGTCATCTGGAAGTAGAGCCGGGTGTCGAACCTCTCTTGAAGCCATTTTGTGAACCGCCAAGGAATGAGATGTCCCAGATGAACCGGCCCGCTGGGCCCTCTTCCTGTGTAGAGGACAAACTTCTCACCTCTCTCGTACTTGTCAAGTATCCAGTCGAGGTCGCGGTGCGAGTAGACAAGATCCCGCGACAGGAGAAAGTGTTCCTCGCCTGCAATCTTGAAGATTCGCTGCTTCAGCTCCTCAGATATCTTCTGAGTGCCGAACTCCTTTATCAGGCGGTCGTAGTCGACCTTTCCCCTGACCTCCCAGGGGGTTACGACCATCTCTTCTTCGTCCGTCATGTCTTCGTCTCCTTGGCGATTCACTCTTCGAGCGAATCTGGACTCGTGACCGGAGTTCCCAAATTAAGGGTGTTGGTGGAAAGACAGTGTTTCTTCCTGTCGATGTGCCAATGAGTTACGCTAAAAAGGGACCATCACTCCTACTTCGAAGAATGCGAAGCGCCGGGGTGCGGCTGAATGAGGATTGACGATTACGAGTTTGAGGAAGAGAAGACTCTTCAGGGGCTGGCGGATCTCCTCACAAGAATCGCCGAGCAGGTGGCTCAGGGGTCCAACCTTGAGTTGCCCATGCCCAGCCTCAAGGAGGGTACAATCACGCTCCCCCTCGGAGAGCCTGTTGAAACGGGCATCGAGGTGAGCTTCAGAAAAGACTTCATCCACCTGAGGATCGACCTGTCGTGGACCCGCCCGGTCGTGGGGGTGAAGACCGATGAGTGAGCGCGACCTGACGAGGGACGAGATACTACGTTACGTCACTGACATTGTGCATATGCAGGTCCAGATTAGCCAGAGCATCAGCGAGAAGCTCTGCAAGGAGTGTGGCACGGAGGATCCAAAGTGGTCGGAGCGTCGCAGGGCAATCATGGAGCATCTCGGAGGTTTCATGACACCCTATGACTTCTGCCAGAGACTCCCACAGGACGAGCTTGGCATTGCTGCACTATCGGTAGTCACGCATTTGCTCAAGATTCAGTTCGCCTATGCCCAGGTCATCCTCATGATTGACATGATTCGCGGTGGTTCGTTTCAGGATGTCTACATGGACTCGCTGTCAGCCATCGCCTCGAAGGTGCACTCGCAGTTCGTCGCACTGGCCTCTCTTCTGGACGACCTCAAGGAGGGCAGAGATCCATCCGCCGACCACGGCTCCACGATCATGCGGCTTGAGCGCGAGATCGATGAGGACAACATCGTCATCTGCAGACAGGTTTCCGTGGCCACCGGTGGTGACTCATCCTTTGTGTGCTACATGATGCGCAAGATTGTGAGTGAACTCGAACACATATCGGACTACTTGAAACAGATTGCAGAGATTCTCGCTGACTTCTGAGGTGGCTCTGTGTGGCGGTTGACCTCTATATCATCGCTCCTGTGTTGATAGGAGGCGCCCTCATTGCAAAGCTTGCTGAACGGTACAGGCTTCCGTATCCTATTCCTCTCATCCTTGCCGGGATGATACTTGCCCAGATGATGCCACTGGGTGAAATCTACGGCGAGGTTGTTGGTCTGGACCTGATCGCTCAGCTCACACTTGCAGCAGTCCTGTTCTATGCCGGCCTAACAATGAATGTGCGGGAGCTCCGTTTCTCCCTGAGCTCGGTCCTACTCTTAGCCACTCTTGGCGTGCTCATAACGTCGATTGTAGCCGGCGTGACGATTCTGATGTTCTCAGCAATTGGGCTGGTGGCCTATCTTATTGGTGCCATCCTGTCGCCGACCGATCCGGCCGCCTTGTTCTCGGTCCTTGAGAGTGGAGGCGTTCACATCAAGCGGAAGATTCTGTCGATTCTCGAGGGGGAGGCTGTGTTCAACGACGCAACGGCTGTGGTTCTTGTCATCACAGTCTTCACCCCATTTGTCATCCCCGAGCTGACAGTGCCCTTGCCAGTAGTATTCCTTGAGTTCATACTGAGCATGGTGGTCGGAGTGATCATCGGCCTTGGCGTGGCATACTCCATTGGTCACATCATCAACCGTGCTGGCGAGGACACGATGGTCTCGATACTAACTGCAACGACCCCCATCCTCGCATATGGTCTTGGTGAGTTGTTCGCCCCCTTTGGGCTGCATCCCGGCGCCCTCGCCTCAGTCTTTGCGGGCATGTTCATGGCCAACGCTCGACACATCGGTGTCCGACCCCTGCCGCAGAAGTCGATGCGGGGAGCCATGAAGAACGTGTCTTTCGCCTTTGAGATAGTGGTGTTCATTCTGCTGGGTGCAACAGTGGACTTGAACTTCATTGTCGCCAGTGAGGGTATTCTCGTGCTTGGACTCGTCACGTCCGCGCTGGTCATCCTGCTCGCACGCCCAGTGGCTGTCTTCTTGGTAACGGCCCACGACCGTGCGATGACATGGAAGGGTCGGTTCTTCGTGAGCTGGGCAGGCGTCAAGGGCGTCGCTAGCGCGGCGCTTGCAGCAATCTCCGTTTCCGCAATAACATCGTATCAGATTCCGGACTACGTCGAGATTGGGCGCATGATCAACGCGATAGTCTTCATTGTTCTAATGGTCAGTCTTGTTGTACAGGGCTTTACGACCCCGTTCTTGGCCAAGTGGCTGGGACTGGTCGAACACATCGACGCGGCTCGGGAGTTAACGGCCCAACGTGACGCCACTCGCCAAGCACTTCTCCACCTCGTTGACATGTACACGGAGGGAAAGATCGACTCGCAGCTCTACTCTCGTCTGAAGGCCGAGCTGGAAGAGGAGATTTTCCAGCTGGAGGACGAACTTCGCCGTCTAATATCCGAGAAGCGTGCGCGTCTTCGTGAACTTGAGGTCAGAGAGGAGATTCTGCGGGCAAAGCTTGAGTTCTTCAAGAAGCAGTATGAGGCCGGCCGGCTTGATGACAGCGCGTTCGAGCGTCAGAGAAAGGATCTTGAGGCCGAGATAGAAGAAGTGATTACGCGCAAGAACACACTTGCTCAGGGTGGTGCCTGAGCGGCTATGGGCCAGTTCTGCCACCGCAGAATCAGTTATATATTGACGACCCAACATGCCGCGCGGAGAGCGAGCCTTGGACGACCCAATGGATGATCTCGAAGATCTTCGAGAGGGCATTGACACATTCGTCGAGAGATGGACCAAGATTCAGCGGAGCTCCGTGAAGTCCATCCAGGCAGTGACCAATACGCTCGTACAGATAGAGCATCTCGACGGCCCCCTCGGTAAACTTGAGGGCTTCCAGAACATCCGCGACAATACCAAGGGAAAGCTCCTTGTCAACCTCTATGACAAGCTCGTCCCGGCGCTGGAGACATCAATCAAAGAGTTCACCAAGCTCATGAAGATGTTCGAGGCACTGAGGCAGAAGACCACGCGAATCCAGACATTCACCGAGAGTCTTCGTGGCAACATCTCTGAGATGCCTTTCTTGGAGGACCTTGTTGGATACCTTGACCTAATCGTGATGAGCGTCCATGAGATTCTCAACATGTTTGAGGCGGAGTTCCTCGTCAAGATCACAATTTTCCGTGACCTTGAGGAGGGCGGAGTAGACATCGGCGTTGTCAGCAACTATCTCACAGTGTGGACAGCCGAGCCGAACATTGCGCCACATGCTCTTGAGAAGCTCCTCAAGGACCTGGACGAACACATGGACCTGCTACGTGAGACCTTCTCCGGAAAGTCCGCCCTGAGTTTTGAGAACCTCTACCGCAAGGTGTCCTCGTAGGCCTCACGGATGATTCGGTTTCGAGTCACTCAGACCTAACCTGAGGAGATCAGACCTTGTTACTATACCTACGAGTTTTCCAGCCCTCTGTACGAGGACGGCTTGGAACGAGTCGAAGAGGGGGAGTATCTCATCTATTCTTGTGCGCTCGTCAACGAGGGGTGGACTCGGTGACTCCATTATTGCTTGGACAGACATGGCTCGAAGATCTCGCATCAGATTCCTCACGATGTCCCTCTCCGTCACTAGGCCCACTATCTTCCCAGCTCTCGTCACCGGCAACTGGGAGAACCCGTGTTTCAGCATGAGCTCAACAACGACGCTTGCAGATTCTCTCGCATCAACTGTCACAGGGTCTTCACTCATGATGTCACTGCACGAGAGACCCCACGACTCCAATACATCAAGTATCTTGTTTACCACCGACAACTTCGGGTCAAGGCTCCCTGTTTCAAGTCTTGCAATGTACGCCTGCGAAACCCCCACGGCCTCGGCCAGCTGGGCCTGTGTTATGTTGAGTCGTCGCCTCATTCTTGCGATCGTGTCGAGTGATATCTTCAAGACCTTCACCTTACGGACAGTAATTCATAACAACGTTAATAATTCCTGATGGTAATAGGCACGACAAAGTATATAAGGCATTTGCAGAGGCCGCCCCTCAAGGAATGATGAAAGATGAATCTCGAAGTGACTCGTGGTGAGGGACTGCCCGTCACCAGAAGAAAGGTTGAGATTGTGGAGAGAAAGGGCAAGGGCCATCCCGACACGCTATGTGACAAGGCAGCCGAGGAGCTGTCTGTCCGTCTTAGCGAGTACTACTTGGAGGCCTTTGGCCGAGTCCAACACCACAATGTTGACAAGGTCCTACTTGTCGGAGGCCAGTCCAATGCGCGGTTTGGAGGCGGCGATGTTATTGAGCCGATATACCTCCTGTTGAGCGGGCGTGCAGTCGATGTCGTGGGCAAAGACTATTCACGCCAAGTCCCGGTCGGAAAGTTCGCTGTCGAGCACACTCGCGAGTGGCTGAGTGAGGATCTACCCCACCTCGACGTGAATTCCGACATCATTATCGACTACAAGATTCGAGCTGGCAGCACTGATCTGGTTGGCAACTTCGACGCTGGCGTTGAGGTTCCTCGAGCCAACGACACGAGCTTCGGTGTTGCATACGCACCGCTGTCACCTACTGAGAAGCTCGTGCTGGAGTCGGAGCTCCTGCTCAATGACCCAAACACCAAGAAAAAGTGGCCTCAGATTGGTGAAGACATAAAGGTCATGGGAACGAGGATTGGCGACCGCATTCACCTTCAGGTCGCTGCAGCGATTATCTCGTCTGAGACCCGCGATGCCGACGAATATGCCAACGTCATGGATGGAATCCAGGACATGCTGCTTGACCTTGCGGCCAAGGTCACTGACATGCCCGTGAAGGTGGCCGTCAATACCGCCGATGACCCGAAACACGGTCTGTTCTATCTCACCGTCACAGGGACCTCTGCCGAACACGGCGACGACGGACAGGTTGGCCGCGGGAATCGTGCGAACGGTCTCATAACTCCCTATCGCCCGATGACTCTTGAGGCAGCTGCTGGGAAGAACCCGGTGTCTCACGTGGGGAAGACCTACAATGTCGCTGCCAGGGAGATAGTCGAACGGGTCGTCGAGGAGAACCCAGACCTTGAGCAGGTGTACTGCTACATTGTGAGCCAGATTGGTGCGCCTATCACCGAGCCACAGGCTGTCAACATCGAGCTCTACGGCAACGCCAACATTGAGGCTGTCCGCAAGTCGGTCGCGAGCATTGCCGAAGAAGTGATCGCGAAGCTCCCTGAGGTCTGGAAGGGGTTTGTGAAGCGCGAGTACCAGCTCTGGTAGTCAATGGTGCGGAGAGATTGCGAGGCTCGTGTGGCTTCGCATCGTTCTTTCTCTTTTTTCCAATTGTTCCCAGTCACGGGAACGGTACGTCGAGCTGTGGGATTGTGGTGAGGATTGGAGTTGTCACCGGCCCAACGAACAGCCAAAAGAATGCAAAGGCCACGTACATCGAGGCCATTTTGAATATCCAGAACGTTCGCTCGTGAGCCGGATCCCCGAGATTGACGTGATGGCCATGATAGCGGCCGAGGCCGCGGGCATTGGGCGCCAACGTGCGACAGGTGTTGCCTCAACGGCCCTCTTGGTCTAGCGTGCAGCGGAGGTACATATGCTGGCGGATGTGGCCGGTGTCAGCGATCGCCTATCGCAGGCGACAGGTCTTGTGAAGCTCGCGATATCGGGCGGTGACCTACTGATGGCCATGGCTACCCGAATCATCACCAAGCATGGCAATCTCAAGAGCATGTCCCACCTCAGCTGTGGGCTCATGTGTTTACTTCGGGACGGCTGATTCTTCTAGTCCATGTCATGCAGAAACCGGTCCGACGTGATATGTTTTTTAAGCACTCACGTATAGAGCCACATAACGCAACCCACCACCTAATGAGTCTGGGTTGTACAATCTCATCAAGGAGAACACACGGCATGGGTAAAGTAACAGACCCAATTGCGAAGCGAATCAGGAAAAAGGCAGCCAAGGACATCAAGGGCGGGTTCATCGGCAAGATAACGCACTACATTCCTGGCTGGCATGGCTACCAGGAGAAAGAGGAGCGTCGTGCTGCAGACAAGGTCCTTCGCGAGTTTCTCGCGGATCAGCTGCGACTCGTCAAGCAGGACCTTGAGAAGCTCCAGATGATGGTCGTGGACTACAATCTGACCAAGACATGGGAGACCTTCGACCGCATGCTGGCGCTGTGCGATAAGATTGAGTCAGCAATCCGTTATGCTGACTACGGCTATGCGGCATGGGGGTCCAAGGAGAAGATCAACGAGCGCGAACTTGACAGGATGTACGAGTTTGACGCAACAATCATCGATGACATCGGCGAGATCAACGACGTCGTTGAAGAGTTCATGGACAAGATGAACCAGGGGCAGTTCGACGAGGCGTGGAACTACACCTACCGTCTGTGGGTGATCATGCAACGCCTCGAAGAGAAGTGGAACCAGCGAGAGGGCTACATGAAGGGCTATCAGGACTAGGCCCACGCACAAAGGTCTGCGGGGGAGCTCCCCAGACCTCTCTCTTTTCTTATAGACAACAATGGCACAGACCGTTTACTGCATTGTGTCGGCAGCGTCAATTACCCAACTGTAGTCCCACAATACTCGCAGGTGACGGCACGTCCCTGCCGGAGTTTCTCCACCATCGAGTCGCTGTACTTGCTTCCGCACTGAGGACAGAGCCAGACCTTCATCTCTCCGGGGACTTTACTCTCTACGTGACCGCCTATCTCCGTCAGCATCCTATCGACCCATCCAACGTACTCTCCGAGAGAGAGCTCCTCGAATAGCCGTCGCGCCATGAGCAGCATCTCCCGGGCTTCTTCCAGTCGGCCGAGACCACGCAGAGACTTGCCCAGACCGAACGCATTCCACGCCGTGAACCACTTGTCGCCTGTCTTCTGAGCCAACTTGAGACCGGTTTCGTGGTGGGCCGCCGCAATGTCGTACTCCATGTTATACCTCGAGACCTCGCCAAGACCCCATTCCGCCGCGGCCTGCAATGAAGGTGATGGAATCTCGCGCGCCTCGGCCAAGAGCTCCTTATACAACCGCTTGGCCTCCCGAAAGTCGTGTGCGTTGAGTGCGCAGTCGGCCATGACTCGGAGCGCCTCCACTGCCCGTCCGGGCAAGCCCTCCTTGAGAAATCTCTTCCTGGCCTTTTGTGCCTCCTTCATGCCTTTCTTGTAGTTCCCGCTCCTATGAAGCGTGTATGCCTCTTGCAGGTGTTCCTCCGCGTCGGCCATGGCTGCGCCGAGCAATGCAACCTGCATATAAACTGATGGGCCCGTGCCATTCGTGTCCTGACACGTAGTATCCGACCTTAAATAGCACTGACCTATCGTCACTCATGGCCACGATGTTCTCCAATCAATCTGGTTCAACCACTCATGGGAGTAACTCATCACTGGTGCGTGTTCTGCGTGATCTGAAGGCAATTCATGACCTAGCAATGAGCGTCACCACTCGCAGGATGTCGCACCGCATCCTCGCGGACTTCTACGACAGTCTGATGTGGTCGATCGATGACATGTGGCAAGATGCCATGGAGGGCCGCCTTGTAGTGGACTCTATCTCCGTTCTTCGTGCACTACGAGACGTTCAGTGTCGGGACCTGTTGAGATTGATTCGCGAGCCTGAGCTGCACAGAGACAGGATTGTCCGTGAGACACGCCTGATGCGAAACATTCTCGTGAACTTAGTCAGGCCGCAATCCCACAATCGCGGTCGCAGGAGCAAGACTGATTACATTGGTTCTCACAGCCTCTCCTGATTGAAATGCGTGTCACGCTGTTAGGCACAGGCACATCCTATCCAGATCCAGAGCGAGTTCAGTCCGGTGTGTTGGTCGAGATCAATGATATGTACGTCCTGTTCGATGTTGGTTCCGGCATCCTTCAAAGACTGAACCAACTACGAATCCCCCTGACCAAGATTCATCACATCTTCGTGTCACACTTTCACATCGACCACTGCTCAGACCTTCCGACACTATACCAAAGCCTCTGGATGAGCGGGTATGACGGCACCCTTCATCTCTACGGCCCTCCCATGATTGATGACTGGTATCGAGGTATCTTTACGGTGTCGTTCCCCTACATGCGCGACCGTATTCTGCTTGAACTCATTAGGCTGGATGAGTTCCATGCGGTTCAAATTGCTGACATGTCTGTCACGACCTGCCCTACTCTTCATGGGAGCATCGAGTCACGGGCCTTCAAGATTGAACATGACGGGAGATCCATTGTCTACACGTCTGACACCGCACCTTGCCCCGAGGTGATTGCCCTCGCCAGGGGTGCTGACCTGCTGATACACGAATGCAATTGGCTCGACGGCGACCATCCGGCCGGTGTCCACACCAGTCCGAGTCAACTGGCCAAGATTGTCGAACAGACACAGCCCAAGACGGTTGTGCTCACTCACTTGGGCCCCGAGGTTGTGGCGCAGGAGAAACGTGTTGTTGACATTGTGGCCAGAAGAACGAACGCCCGTGTCGTCATGGGACGTGACCTCCTAGTTCTCGACACATAGCCGACTCACTGTCTGCCCCGTCTTCCCTCGAATGGGTGGGCCTAGTCCAAGAATACATCACCTTGCACAGCCTCACATTGTTGCATTGCTCATGGCTTCAAGATATCAATCTATCATCCCGACACGGGGTTTCGGGCCTCAGGGGCAACCACAACAGAAACGCCGCCTGACAATTCGATGGCAATCGTTGGTGGTTCGCGGCGCACGAGTGAAGCTGTTGCTTTCATCCTGTCCCTTATTCTCAGATTGTATTGTCGCGCGAGTCCATCCTACCCAGTGGAACTGAGCGTCTTCTCTCCCCATCATCTGCGGACAGTTGGACGATACTTCCTAATATTCCTTATTAGTAACATGAGCATAGTATTTATGCGCAGGACACGTGAGGTACACGATGCACCCCCAAAATGCCCTGCATCTTATCGGCCCCGACAGTATGTCTGACGAAACTGACGGATGGCTTTGACGGGCCTCCGTGTCCTGCACCTGTCATGCTGGTTCTTGCGTGTACATTCCACGGAGATTACGAATGCCAAAATTGGCCATGAGAACGAATAGCGGGCAAACCAGCGTGAAGTCCCTGACATCGGGCATGATCAGAAAGCACCCAAGCTGAGCGAGCGAGATTGCATTGATCGATAGTATCGCGACCCCGGCGACTGCGAGAGCAATGTTGAACCACGCGGCATACCTTGCAAAGGACTGGTCCGCGTCACGGAGGACGATACGACCCCCCTGCACGGTGTCCACAAGAAAGAAAATCATGACCACTATCAACACCATGTATCCGAAGGCATAGAAGAGCGCGTAAGACACAAGGATTGCCACTGCAATGTAGAAGTATGTCGCAAGCGGGTTGAATGGTTTCACAGGTCGTGTTGTAGTGATCTGGGCAGGTTCACCCTCAGGGCTATCACGTGAGCTTTTCATTGCCATACGAGATATGGGTGTATCGCGCTGCCTAATAACTTGGCCCAAAGGGACAATCCCTGTGGCCCTAGACAGACGGCATAGAGCACGTCAATGTTTAAAACATAAGTCGTGCTAGTTCAGCCAGACTCGACTAATAAGAGAGTGTAGATTCATGGCTGATGCTATAGAGTGGACAAATGCAGGGCCTGATGAGATTGTCTGGCGCTACCCCAACAATAGGATAAAGTGGGGCTCCCAGCTCATCGTGATGGAGAACCAGGTCGCGATCTTCTATAGGGACGGCAAGGCCCTCGACACCTTCCATGCCGGCCGCCACAAGCTGACCACGAGCAGCATGCCCGGACTTGTCGGATGGCTCCAGAAGAAGGTGAAGGGCGACGTCTTCGAGGCAACTTGCATCTTCGTTTCACGGGGGCAGTTCCAGGGCAAATTTGGCGGTAGAGGTCAGACCAGTGACCTTGCCCCTCTGATGTTCCATGGCAACTTCTGGTATCGAGTGAAGGAGCCGAAGATCTTCGTCACGGAGGTAGTCGGTAATCAGAACGCGTTCACCACGAAGAAGGTCAATGACTTTCTACGTTCCTTCATGAACGAGCGGATCATCGATGAGTTTGCCCACTATGACCTCCAGGCTGTGTTTACACAGCTGGACGAGACCTCAATGAAGGTCAAGACCAAGGTCAGGATGAACTTCGAGCGGATTGGGCTAGAGCTCGTTGATCTGAAGTTTGAGGGCATAGACACATCCGAGAAGTACCGCGAACGTCTGTTCTGGCTCCGCACCGGCGGTGTTGCAGGTCAGCAGCTAGCGGGCATGGAAACCATGAAGGACGCCGCCGAATCACTTGGTCACAGCCCTGGTGCGGGCT
>QMYR01000048.1 GCA_003662765.1 Candidatus Thorarchaeota archaeon | reverse complement strand
GTGAAGGCACTTCGCGACTCGGGCGCAGAGATTGCCATCAACATGATTCCCGGGTCCTCTGAACAGGCGACTGCGTTCTATGCCAATGCCTGCTTGGAGGCCGGAGTTGCATTTGTCAACGCGACTCCGATTCGCATCGCCTCAGACCCGGAGTGGGCGAAGAAGTTTGAGGAGAGAGGAGTTCCGCTCATCGGGGACGATCTCCAAGATCAGCTCGGCTCCACCATTCTTCACAGGAATATTCTGCAATTGCTCGTAGCACGTGGGGTAAAGGTCGATAAGAGCTACCAGCTTGACGTGGGCGGTGGTGCGGAGTCCCTTGATTCGCACTACAGAGGAAGAATGCGAAAGCGCCAGGTGAAGACGAGTGCGATCAGCCAAGACCTGCCCTACGAGGCCCCGCTCGTTGCTGGGTCCTCGGACTATGTTCCGTTTCTCAAGAATGCTAGGGAGTCCTACTTTTACGTATACGGCAGACAGTTTGGCGGCGCACCTGTCGTGATTGATATTCGCATGGAAGTCACAGATGGCCCAAATGCAGGACCCATTCTGCTAGATGCAATACGAGCTGCCAAGCTGGCTCTAAAGAGAGAAGTTGGAGGCGCTCTTGAGTCAATCTCAGCATATGGGTTCAAGATGCCTCCAAAGGCCACCACCATGTATAAGGCCGAACGCTGGGTCGAAGAGTTCCTTTTGGGAAAGAGGAAGTCGTAAGACAGACAGTGTCTAGGAGTGGGCCTTCGCCCACTGCTCCACCATCTTTTTCAGCTCCGCCGAGTCGCTGACTATCTTGAACTCCGTTTCCTGAGCGACTTCTTCCAGCACCTCGTTGAACATCACTACGCTGCGGTAGTCGCGCATCAGTTCCTCGCGGACCTCGGGACGACTCGCGGAGGGGTCGTACAGGACAATCAGGTTCTCGGGCTCAAAGTTGATGACCACGCCACGGTCTAGGTAGTGCACCTTCTTGCACTTTGGACACTGGACACGGTTGATCTTCCCGCTCTTGATTCGCTTGAGCAGGTCTCGGTCCTGACTCATGTCAATGTGGTCGATTACCTCTGCTTCAAAGACACGACCGCACTTCTGACATCTGACTTCTGTTGTACTGGTTCCCGGCATCTGACGAACACCTGACCGTCGCTGCACCCCGTCTTGCATCACTTAAGGATTGTGTGGTGTGTCATCTTGGGGCATCTCCCCCTCCCCACGATCAAGTATCTCATCCTCAAGAATGTCTTGGAGCAGGTCCGACTCCTCGTCTTCGGTCTTGCGCTTGAATAGAAACCCCGTGATTAGAGCGGTGAGGGCCACAGACGCCAATACGATAGGCATTGACTCAAAGTATCCACCTATCGTGTAACCAATAAGAGCACCTGCAAGAGTGACGGTGACCTTCCCAGCGAAGTAGAAAACAAGGAATTTGCCAACGTCGTACCGTGTCAAACCGACGTAGACAATCAACGGGTCATCCGGCACAGGGGAGGCCGCGGCAATGAACAGGGCAAGTGCACCCCACTTTTCCACGCGCGCACGCTCTGAATCGAGTGCCCTGAGGCGTTCCTCAGACAGCGCAACTCGGGACCCCCTGACCACAAAATAGTGGATGAGTTTTGCCAGTGTAGCAGCCGTAGCAACGATGACTCCAACGGCAATCCAATTCATCCATGGGAGAAGAAGCGAGGCGACGCCCGCCAAGACCATGTTGCTCGGGCTTAGGAAAGGAATCATGTTGACTATGAAACAAGCAAGAAAGAGACCAAGATAGCCCTGCAATATCAAATCAGTGATCATCTGAAGAAAGTCCTGCACGGTGGCGTCACCTACTGCATTCAATACTTCGAGCTGGTAGTCGGGTCTGCTGTCTATGAGCGCGACAACCGGCCGAGTGCAGCATCAACACTGACTCGTTCGGTGCTGGTATACTTCGCCCCCGGAGGCCGTCATTTGTTCTTTTCTGTATGACTGGCGGCATGTCAGAGATCTCTCTGAGGAAATGAAGGCACGCTCGCTTCGTGCCATGACCGAGCAGCGGGCATAGCTCGGACACCGCGGCCGGCTCTCAAGGCTTTACCGGCTCAACAACCACTTGGACTACGCCCTCAAGATTGACGAGTGAACGCTCCAAGTCTTTCACGTCGCTAGTCAGCTGATGAGGCGAGAAGTAACACTCGTAGAAGCACTTTGTGCCCCGGAGGCAGACACCCGTAGAATACAGAAGGTCAATCAGACCATACTCTTTGAACGTCCGAGAGAGCTGAGTGAGGAAATCATTGGTGAGTTTCCCAATGACTACGCTGAGGTAGTAGACATCCTCACTTTCGAGGGGAAAAATCCGTACCTGTCGGTCTTTGTAGACCAAGACCATTAGCGCCCGATCGGTCCCTAACGCCTCCTTGAAAGAACTCGGAAAAGTAATCTTGTCCCCCTTGGTGAAGTCAAGGACTCTACCTGCAGTTGCCCCTTCGTAGCCGCTTGTTTCAGCCATGCTCAACCACCAGCCTGTTCCCCATGTCCGAGTTGTTGTCGCACGGAGTCAATCCGGACGGTCCAATATAAATAAAGCTCTCAGCTCTCACAGACAAACCATCGGCAGTGAGATTATAGACCGATGTGATCACCAATGGACCGGAGAACGACTCTGTTCTGGTCAATCTACGACTTCGCGACCACGCCTGTGGCCTTTGCGGTCAATGCCATGTACCTGCCACTGATGGTCTTGGACAGCGGGGGGACAATGAGCACCGTCGGCCTCTTGCCAATGATAACAGGGGCTGTGGCTGCAACATGGACGCCGGTCGTCGGAGCACTCATAGATAGAAGCAGCGAGAAGGCATTTGCAAGAAAGGCGACAGTGGTGCTCTCGGCAATCATCGGAGGAGCAAGCATTGGTGTAATGGGGCTGCTCAATAGCCTCACAGGCCTTCTTCTTGCATTCACTGTCATGACATTGGCCGTGCAGACTGGATGGACTGGCATGAATTCGTTCCTCGCACAGGAAGGCGAGGCACATCTTATGGGGACTGCGTCAGCGATTGGCGTCGTGATGGGATATGCAGGAGGAGCATTGGGCGCAGGGCTGACCGTCCTGGTAGACCATCTCCTAGGGAGGGGGGCGGCTCTTGCGTTTGTGGGGGCGTTTCTGGCCGTCTTTGGTAGCGTTTCGGTTCTTCTCGTCAGAGAACACAAGACGGTGACACTGTCTACGCCAGGGCTCTGGGAGGCCCTTCGTGAGAGCCTGACCGCAATCAGAAACGATCGTTCCCTCATGGCCTATCTGGTTGGGTCAGTGCTGTGGGGAGATGCAGTCTCTACTGTCATCAGCTTTGCCTCTGTCCTAGCCGTCAATGTTCTGAACCTGTCCGCGGGGGAAACGTTGACGATAGTTGCCACTGCCCTCCCCTGCGCACTGGCCGGCGCATTCATTCACGGGAGAGTAGGCGACAGGATAGGGCTTGTTAGGGCTCAGGCAGGGAATCTGACTCTCTGGGCCGCTGGCTTCGCAGCGGTGGCCATTGTCGGCGCCACTGTTCCTGCGTGGTTGGTGGCAGTGGTGGCGGGCTTCGCACTGGGAGGCAACATGGCACTCACGAGGGCATTGTACGCACGCATCGTGCCACGAGGAATGGAGGCCCGCTTGTTTGGCCTTGCGGTGGTCTTTGCATTCTTCGGAGGTACAGTAGGACCGTTCATCACAGGACTTGTGGCAGATCTCCCCGGCATGACGCTACAGACCGCCCTAGTCGTTCCCCTGGTATTCGTACTGCTCTCCATGCCGACTTTGCCGTTCGTCAGAATTCGTGGTCCTTTTGAAGATGCAGGCGTACACTCAAGCGGTAGTATCGCATGACAGACTACTCCACGCGTGATCTGGAACGCTACCGGACTGTATCAGACTTGAGGGTTCAGAAAATTTGCGAGTACCGATTATTCCTCAAGCAACGTCACGGAAACCGGACCTTAGATGCCTCCAGAGAAGGGGCTCATCTCCACTCCAAGGTGAGGACCGCGGCTGTAGCAGGAACCAATCGCATTCTCGCTGTCATGATTCTCATTCTCACGGTGATTCTCGGAGCCCTCTGGCTTCTGGGGTGACAACCACGAATCCCATCGCCAACAGCATCGTTCTCTTTGCCTTCCTGGTGACACTTGTTGTACTGATCCTCATTATTCAGGGAGGTGTGCCGGGGTCTCCAAGAGCTCTGCTCAATAACTCGGTTCCGGCATCGTTCCCCCTGTACAGGCTCATCAACGGAACAGCCCCTCAACTGAGAAGGGGTCGAAAGTATGTGTTCTCAGAACAGACAGTTGTGTCGATGGCATGGAGATATCGTGGCAGGCTAGACCACGCGGTTCTGCATGTCGAGAAGGGCCCCGTGTTGGACGCCGTATTTGAGATGAAATTCCCGGCAGTACATCTCCCACACCGCGTTCGCGAACAAGACATGTTTCAGGCCGGACTGTACGCGCTCGCATTACGTGATATGGGGGCGTCATGCCGGGACACGCGTCTCGTCGTCTGCTACTGTTCTCAGACATGGGCCAAGAGATGTGACAAAATCGGCCTCGAAGACTGTGTGAGCTGCAGGCACAGCGTCACTTTCACGGGCAAATTTAGGCCACAGAACATAGAGAGGGAGCTTCAGAGGATGGACGGCTACTGGCGAGGGCTGCGCCGGCCCATTCCGTCTCCAGAATATGGCAAGTGCCGCACATGCCCTTATGCGGGCAAAGAGTGCCAATACGCCATGACCTAGCCCCCGTAATGCAAAGAGTAATCTCTGGCCGCACAGAAATGGGATGCATGCGCGCGCTGAGGAGCTTCTTGAACTCGGTCTTTGATGCCAAGCGTCAGCTCAAGGAAGTCTACTACACGACTAGAAACGCGGACACGAAGGCGGATGCCAAAGAGCTCGTGGCGTCTGTGATAGGAATCCAGAAGAGCATTGAGAGGATACTTGAGCTCCAGAAGCAGACGCGTGTCGCAGCAAGAGTGATGAGCGACCGGAGAGCTGAGATGATGCTGAACAAGTGGTCCATTGGGCTTCCGAGGCGCGTGAAGGACTTCAAGGCGAAGTACAGAAGCCTACGTCAAGAACATCTGCACAGGTATCAGGTCAGTCTGATGGAATACATTCAGGCAATAGGCATGGAGTTGGCTGGGTGGATTCAGGACATAGAAACGCTGGGAGAGCTGCCTCGCCCTCCACGAAACTAGAACTATCTCGCCTACCATCGCAAACGAGCTGCCACGCCACCAAAGGACTTCAGCTGGGCACCCGACTCCGTCTGTGACGAGAACACCATCAGCTCAGTACCGTAGTTGTCTACTTCCTCGACGAGCTGGTCCAACAGAGGGCTGTCCTCAACTATCATCACAGTCTCAACGCGTCCCTCTCGAAGGGCCTGCATGACCTCTTTCTCACCGTAGGTGACCGTTTTCTCTCCTCGCAAGAGGGACTCCATGAACTTCTCCCAAGCTAGTCGCTCTGCGTAGATCTCAGTCTCCTTCAAGATCCGGGATGCCTCTTTCATCGCCTGAAGAAGACCAGTTTCATCCACCACGCTCACAGGAATGATTCTGTCGACAATCTTCTCCCGAATCCTGTAGTCAAGGTCGCTCTTCTCGAGGAACTCCTGGGCCCGAATCGTATTGCCGCCGAGCACTATGGCATCCACGTTGTCAATGTTGTCAAGAAGAAGCTCCGCAAGGACCTTTGCTACATGTTTGAAGAACTCTTGCATCTTCTCGTCCCTGATGCGCTGGTACCTACGGGCACTCTGGCCGCCAGCGCGCGTCTTGCCGATTATGTAGAAATCCTCCTCTCGCACCAGCTCGATGTGTTTTCCGCGCAGATATCCGACTACCAGCTTGCCACCTTCTATCAGCACAATCACGACGAGGCTCTTGGGTTTGGTCATCTCCTCGAGTTCATCGGTCACGAACTCTCGACCACAGATGTACAAGAACTGGGAGATTGGGGTTGGTGGGACGACGATCTCGCGGATCGTCTTGTTGGAACCTCCCTCCTCTTGAATACCAAAGAAGAAGGCCACTCCGTTCTCGGGAATCTGCTTCATCTTCGTCAGTTCGCTCAGAATGGCAGTCAGGTTGTCAGCCACATTCTTTCTGTTCGTCTTGCTCTTGATGTTGTCAGTGCCTGCCAGCTCGGTCCTGACAAACGATATCACATCCGTGAGGCTCTTCGTGGGTGGGATGTAGAGCGTCGTGAATGAGCTATGCCTGCCTTGGAGTGCCTTGAGCTCCTCGACCTTTTTCTTGAGTTGATGACGTTTCGTGCTCAATCTGTTCGCCTCACCCAACGTAATAACCGACTGCTGACCAAAGAAGCAGAAACCCCGGCAGCTGCCGGTAGGAGGCCTCGGAGGCATGTATTTTAACCTTGCGTCATAGGAGGCCCCGCCGTCTGCCACCGCTCTTGTGTGGCCCGGCGACACATTAAAAAGGGCCGCGAGAATTGCCCCAATCAAACAGGTGAAGGACGGATGGATCACCGCCAATTTACAATCGACATCTAAGAGAGCCTTACTTCTCCGGCCGAGTGCCGGATGAGGCGGGCCATCCAGCCCTGTACCGCAGTCGAGGAGCTTCTGAGAACAATGAGTAGTGAGATACAGCTTACAGAAGGCGAGCGAAGAGTACTCTCGGAACTCATAAAGATGGACTCTCGAGTGACAGCAGACGACCTAGCGGAGCGCTTGGGCGAGAGAAAGGATCGAATCGTGTCCATCCTCAATGCACTTGCTGAGAGAGGCATTGTCGACCTTGGCACAATTGAAACTGACTGGTTTGAGCTCACAGATGAGGGCAAGGAGTACGCACAGAATGGGCTTCCTGAAGTGAGGCTGTTCAATGCCGTGAAGGATCTGGGCGGAGAGGCCGAACTTGGTCAGGCCGTACGGCATGCAGGCATTGGCCCGCGTGCGAAGGGCATTGCCATCAGCTGGTGTAAGAAGAACGGCTGGATCTCCATAACCAAGCGGGACGGCAGGACCATCCTGTCCCTGAAGACTGAGAGAGCAGAATCGCCAGCCGCTGAGGTCTTATCAATCCTCGCCAGCGGGGCAGAAACCGTCCCCGACAGCCTCCGAGAGGGTCTTGAACAAGTCATCGATCGTACACTGGTCACCTTCAAGACACAAAAGACGTTCGTTGCAGAGATACCATCCGCGAAGCGAGAGTCTGTCACCAGTCTTCTCAGCAGAGAGATGCACGGCCTTCTTGAGCTAACACCCGAGCTACTGGCCACTGGCGGTTGGCGCAACAAGACATTCAGACCATTCAACGTCGAGATCCAGCCAGCCTACGCGAACCTTGGGAAGAAACATCCGTATGCGGAGTTCCTCGACTGGCTCAAGGAGATACTCGTAGGGTTGGGCTTCACAGAATGGTTCGGGCCGTACGTGGAAACGGAGTTCTGGAATAATGATGTGCTATTTGTTCCACAGGACCATGTGGCAAGGGAAGTGCAGGACCAGTTCAGGGTTGCAAAGCCGTACGATCATGGTAATATCATCGATGAAAAACACTATCGCGCAGTCAAGGCCGTACACGAGAACGGTGGAAACACAGGGTCGCTGGGATGGCAGGCACCCTTCAGCCGCGAGATCACAACGAGGCTTGTGCTCAGGTCGCACACGACACCGGTGTCGATGAGGTATCTCTGGGCTCACGACGAGCCGCCTCAGAAGATGTTCATCATTGACAGAAACTTCAGGGCCGAGAAGCTCAGCGCGAAACATGCCCAGGAGTTCAATCAATGTGAGGGCATAATCTGGGATAAGGACCTGACACTCCGGGACCTCATGGGCTACATTAGCGAAATATGCCGCCGTGTTGGAATCAAGAAGATGAAGTTCAAGCCGGGCCAATTCCCATTCACGGAGCCGAGCGTGGAGGGGTACGCGAAACACGAGACCCTCGGGTGGATCGAGGTCGCCCCAGGAGGAATATTCCGACCGGAGGTCACGTATCCGCTCGGTATCAAGGACACTGTGCTGGCATGGGGTCTTGGGGCCGGTCGAATGTACATGGCCGCGATGGACATCGCAGACATCAGAGAGCTGTACTCGCGCGACCTGACGTGGCTGCGCAGGAAGTACTTCGTGAGGTGATGGCAGTGATCGTGGAGTGTAGCATTCAGGGTCTCCTTCGCCTAGTAGGCAAGAAGATGACCAACGAAGAGTTAGAGGATGCACTGTTCCTTCTCAAGGCGGAGGTTGAGAAGATAGAAGGCGATCTAATCGAGATCGAGATAAACCCTGACCGGCAGGACATGCTCTCGGAGGAGGGCATTGCCAGAGCGTTGAGAGCATTCCTTGGCATAGCGCCGGGGTTGCCGTCATTCCCTGTCAGAAAGTCCGGCAAGAAGGTCGTCATTAAGAAGGGCCTAGAGAAAGTTCGGCGATACATCGCTTGCGGGATTGTAAAGGGCGTAGAGATGTCAGACCAGTTGCTCAAGGACTACATGAGACTACAGGAGTCGCTGACGGCCACTCACGGCCGAAATCGTCGGAAGGCCAGTATTGGACTCTACGTCTACGGTGACATCAAGTTCCCCGTGGTGTACCGCACCGAACGCCCCGAGAAGATCAGATTCGTTCCTCTGGGCTGCAACAGCGAGATGGATGGCCCTCAGATACTGCGAGAGCATGAGAAAGGCATAGAATATGGCCCAATCATCGCCGACTTCAAGAGATGGCCCCTGTTGGTGGATGCCGCAAATCACATTCTCAGCCTCCCACCCATCATCAACAGCAACGACCTCGGAAGACTCACCGAGAAGACCCGTGACGTGTTCGTCGAGGTCACAGGGACTCATCTTCCGACTGTCGAACAGGCATTGAATATCATGGTCACCTCACTGGCAGAACGCGGTGGGAGAATCCAGTCTGTCACCATGGAGTATCCTGACGGAACCACCATGGAAACCCCGAACCTAAGACCGACAAACATCACCATTGATCTGGACGAGATTCGCAGGCTTACAGGGCTCGCTCTCTCGGGAGAGGACATCGTCGAAGCCCTTGAGAAGATGAACTACGGGGCCCGACTGTCGGGGAAGAACCGCGTTGCTGTGTCGGTGCCGGCCTACAGGACGGATATCCTACATCCGGTAGACATCATTGAGGACGTTGCTATCGGGTACGGGTTTGACAGAATTGAGCCCACTCTGCCCTCCACCATGACCGCTGGTGCTTTGAGGCCACTGACGCGCCTCAAGAACAAGTGCCGTGACCTGATGATTGGTGCAGGCTACCAAGAAATCATGAGCTACGTCATGAGCTCTCCGGAGGTGCTCAACGACAAGATGCAGAGAAACCAGCCGATTGTTCAGGTTGGTAATCCTAAGAGTCAAGACTACTCGGCCCTAAGGAACTCTCTCCTGCCTGTGTTGCTTGACTTTGCGGCCCGCAACCAGCATGCAGACTACCCGCAGAAGGTCTTTGAGGTCGGCGACGTGGTGATCCCAGACGAGTCGAGGGAAACCCGTGTTCGCCAAGAGGCGGCCGTGTGTGGTCTTCTCACAGATGTGAGAGTCAATCTGACAGATCTCATGACAGACATTGGGTTCCTCCTTCGAGGAATGGGCCTAGACGGGCGATTCCGGTTTGAAACTCGCTCGGATTCCTCATTCATTAAAGGGCGCGCGGGAACTATTGTCGTTGACGAGCAAGAGGTCGGGTACTTCGGCGAGGTGGCCCCGGAGGTCCTCGTCAACTTCGAGATGGGGAGGCCGGTGGTCGCCTTCGAGCTCTTGCTACCAGAGAGCGGCTCATGGAGCTAGGCCTCCGCTGGCGTCCTCGGATGACACAGATCATGAAGCTGTCGAAATAGGAGACCTCACGCTCCAAAGAAAACATATAAGCGACAAGAGACTGGTGTCAGCGAAGCCCATCGGAGGTAGCCGTCGAGTGACCACAGACAAGACCTCAGACTCCACAGAGGAAGTAGATGGAGTCTTTGACGGCTACAAGTTCAGAGTCGTTCTGCTTGGAGAGGCAGCAGTAGGGAAGACTTCGTTGCTGCGACGCTTTACTGAGAATGTGTTTGAGGAGGAGTACAAGCAGACACTCGGAACGACATTCGCAACGAAAGATGTGAAGGTTCTATGTGAGGATGGGATATCACGAAGTGTCCGACTCGTCATATGGGACATGGGGGGACAGGAAACTTACAAAGAGCTGCGCCGCAGATTCATGAAGGGCGCCTCTGGTGCGGTCATTGTTTACGATGTCACAAGGCCTGAAACGTTCATGGCCATGAACAACTGGTTCGAGTCATTCAGGGAAACTTGTCCTGCAGCGGATGTCGTGATCTGCGCTAACAAGGTCGATCTGGAGAAAGAACGAATGGTTCCTGTGGAGCCGGGCCACATGCTAAGGGACTGGTTTCAGGCGGATTACTTTGAAACATCGGCCAAGACGGGCCAATATGTCACGGATGTCTTCGCTAGAATTGCTGAGATCATGCTCAACAAGAAACTGAAGGAGCATTCAGGACCCATGATGTGACGCCAACAAGACCACACCGGAGAAGAACACTATGAGAGTAAAGGACTTCATGACAACGATTCTCGTCACGGCGGATGTGGACACTCCTGTAGTCGAGGCAGCTCGGCTGATGGCTGCAGAAGAGGTCGGTAGCCTGATAGTCACCCGCGGCGATGAGATGGTTGGCATTGTCACTCAGCGCGATATCATCGAGGCACAACTCATGTCCTCGGAGTTCTACGAGAAGCTGACGGTGGGCGACATCATGGCCACTCAGGTCGTGAGTATCAGCCCCGACGCAGACCTCTGGCAAGCGATAGCTCTGATGGACCAAACCGGCAAGAAGCACATCCCCGTTGTATCCGGAAATGAAACAATTGGCGTCATCTCTGCTACAGACCTGATTCGTGTCCTTGCAACGATGAAGATTATTGCGGAGGGCGCTGAGGAAGACTAGGCACTTAGGGCGGCCTGTACTTTGGTATCTCTTCGCGTATCTCTTTCTTGAGCTTGAGAATATCACGAGCCTGCAGCTCGTGGCGCTTCGAATACGCAGCCACCACGCTCGCCCACTTGTCAATCTTCACCATTATGGGATCGCTGGGAGTAATCTTCATTATCTCCGCCTTCGCGTCGGTCATCACTTCGAGCACGTCACCAGCGACGCACCCCATCTTCATAGCTTTTATGATTCGCTCCAGTTGCTCCGCCACCTTCATTCCTTTCTCCAGTGGGAGATGACTACCCGCTGGCGGCGGAGGTGCATGTGCGGGCGGAGGGGGTGGTGTCTGTGCGGGCACGCCCACGTCAACTGTCGGCGGAGCCGCGGGAGCAGCAGGCTGGCTGCTCTGAATCGCCTGCAGCAGCTCTTCCTTGAAAGCCTCTATCCTCTCTCCCAAGAACTTCCCGAGGAAGCCCATCTCCGTCTTGATCATCTCCGCAATCTGCTCGGTATCAGTGCCTGGTCCAGCGGGTGCTCCTGACACCTGCCCAGAAGAAACTGCTGAGAGTATCTCGTCTCTTGCAGCACGGACCTCGGCCACAACAAGCTGAGCAAGCTCCTCGGACAACTTGGCTTCAGGAGCACTCCCCTCGGATGTGCCGATAGCAGAGAGAATCTGGTCTCTCATCACGGCCATTTCGGACTTGATCTCCGTCACTGCGGTGAGAATCGTGACCATGCGCCTAAGAGTTTCACCGAGTCCTTCCACTTTCTTCTCAATCTCTGCAAGACGACTAAGAAACTGCTCCGCCATTGTATCGCACCGACATGCTCTGATGACAAACGGCCAAAAAAAGGGTTTGCTGCACACAGTTCGATGATGTATTACTCGCTTTCATCAGTTAGAACATCACGAGAACCGTTAAATGCACAATGTTGTTCACAACTAGCGAGAAGGTCCGGTGGCGAAGGGTTGTCCTCAGACTCGATAACACACATGTTCAAGCTGGTAGCACTAGGTGATGGTGCCGTTGGTAAGACCAGCTGTATCAAGAGGTACACGGAGGGATCCTTCAGCGAACGCTACATGATGACCATTGGTACTACTTTTGCCCTGAAGACCGTGAAGGTCGATGTTCCAGGCCATGGCACCGTGAACTGCAGAATCGTGCTATGGGACCTAGCTGGACAGCCAACATACAACGAACTCCGACGAAGATACATGGCTGGTGCCTCGATGGCGATTATTGTCTACGATGTGACAAGACCTCAGACGTTTTTAGATATCGGCGAGTGGTTCACGAAGTTCATAACGGTCTGTCCTAATGCCGTTGTGGCCGTCGTTGCCAACAAGATTGACAGGCCAGACAGGCTTGTTCCCCCTGAGGCCGGCAAGATGATCGAGAAGTGGCTTGATGTCATGCATTTTGAAACATCAGCCAAGACCGGAGAGAACATCGACGAGATGTTTACCGAGCTCGTGAAGAGAGCAATCCTCAAGCAGGAAGAACTTTCCACAAGGCCGGGTGTGGCCAAGGCCAGCGGCCCCGCAAAGCTCATTTGACACACCACCACTGGGGACTTGCAATGCCACAGAGAAGTCAATATCTCAAGGGAGCAGCCGGCCATTTGGCACTCTTTGCACTGAATTTCTTTGTCCTCGTTGGGGTTGTCGAGAGCCTGCAGCTATTCTCTGACAACCTTCCGCTGCTCAATGTTCTGATTTTGGGATACATGCTTGTACACACAGCCCTTCTGCTCTCAGTGCAGCTTGGCGTACAAGTCCTAGAGCTAATCAGAATACGGATGCCGACGTTCCTGGTCAGCTACTACTTTCAGTTCGAAGACAATGAAACCATTCCGATTCCGCTCCTGGATCCCACGAAGAGTAACTTGGCGTTAGTCGTCCTCCTGCTTGTCCTTAGCGGGGGACCTGTTTTCTACCCCATATTTGCAATCTATGGATTCCTACTCGTCTACGCACACATAGTCAAGATTGTACTCGACCCTTCAGTCATTCTATCATATTTTGAGCTCTTTCTCAACTGGATGCCGCCGCTCCTGCTCCTCATAGTGGCCATAGTGGTCGTATCCATCGTGGTCATCGAGTTCAGGCACCTGTGAGCGTGCGAAGAAGCTCAGAGTTCGTCACTGTTTCGTCCCGTTTCGGACCAACAGACACGAGCACAATGGGTACGCCAATCCGCTCTTCGATGATTGCAAGATACTCCCGCATGTTCCCCGGTAGATTCTCAATCTCCATTTCTGCTGAGCCTCTGGTTCCAATGTCAACGTCCCCCCACCCGGGCACCTCTTCAAGAATTGCTTCAGCATAGGAGAGCACGTCAGAACTAGCAGGAAACCGAGTTGTTTCCGTTCCGTCAATGTCGTAGGCTACACATACAGACACAGTTGGAATACCAGCCAGAACATCAATCTTGGTCAGGGCAAGGGCATCCGTTCCGTTCACACTCGCAGCATATTTCAAGGCGACGAGGTCAAGCCACCCGCATCTTCTCGGCCGACCCGTCACGGTGCCAAACTCGCCTCCCCGTTCCTGAATCCTCTGCCCGACTGCGCCAGAAACCTCGGTCGGAAACGGCCCAGCCCCCACGCGGGTGGCATACGCCTTGGTGACACCTAGAACACGATGGAGGGCTGAGGGAGGTACTCCGGTTCCCGTTGCAGCAGCACCGGCAACGCAGTTGGAACTGGTCACATACGGGTACGTTCCGTGGTCAATGTCGAGCAGAGTTCCCTGTGCGCCCTCAAAGAGAATGCTCTTTCCATCATTCATTGCTTGACGCAAGTAGTCGCCGGCGTTCGAAACGTAGGGCTCCAACTCTGCAAGGGCATTCTTCACTCGGTCCCGAAGTCGGCCAAGGTCATCGATGGGGCTTGTTCCATATAGCCGTTCTATCCGTGACTGCATTATGCGTGCAAAGTAGGACCAGTATCGTTCAAACGAGGGGCTTAAGACATCACAGATTCGCACGCCGACTCTAGCTACTTTGTCAGCATATGTGGGGCCAATGCCTCTCTTCGTGGTACCGATCTTGGAGCCACCCCTCGCTCTTTCTCTCAGACCATCCAATTGAATATGCAGAGGCGTCACTATGTGAGCGCGTTCACTCAGTACAAGATCGACCTCGACCCCCAATGATCTCAGAGCCGATATCTCATTCAGCAGTATCTCTGGATCGACGACGACACCGTTGCCTATGACTGCGGTCTTTCCTCGTACCGCGCCCGTGGGCATTATTCTGAACTTGTACTCTCTTTCTGTCGTGACAACGGTGTGACCCGCATTGCTCCCGCCCTGAAAGCGAGCCACTATGTCGTACGTTTCACCGACAAAGTCTACAATCTTGCCCTTTCCCTCGTCACCCCACTGTAGTCCGACAACCACCAAGTTGTTCATGACAAGACCCGTGATGCCGCGCATGCCTACATTGATAATGCTTCCGGGCCGGATGGCGTTTCCCGAACCTCAATGACACCTTCGGATTTATATCTCCGACATGAAGTTCAACACGTGATATACATTGAGATGCGTCGATGTCATCATAGTTGGTGCAGGAAGCGCGGGCTGTGTCACGGCCCGGAGATGTGCGGAGATGGGACTACGCACGCTGATCTTGGAGAAGAAACCCAGAGAGCTCATTGGAAAGAAGGTGTGTGGCGATGAAATCAGCAAGTCCCATTTCGACGCCACTGGTATTGACTATCCGACCGGCGACGAGGTTTCAAGTGT
>QMYR01000047.1 GCA_003662765.1 Candidatus Thorarchaeota archaeon | reverse complement strand
AGCCTCATCATAGACTATCAGGGACACATCTTGCAGACCATAGCTGCCCTGCACAAGATCATTCTGAAGCGCCTGGGGCGTCATCACGATTATCTTGTTCTTCTTCCAGACCTCTTTTCTCACAGCCGGTCCGTCTTGACCTGTCAGGCAGACCACCGAGTCCTCTGGTACATCAACGACCCTTCTGAGAAACTTGGCCTGTTGGTCGGCCAAGGGCCTTGAGGGTGCGAGGAACAGTATCTTTGAGTCCGGATACTTGTCGAGGCGGAGCGCTGCAACGAGGGCTGCAATGACAGTCTTGCCAAGGCCTGTACTGAGAACGACGAGTGTGCTCTCTCGCTCAGCAACTCGTGCGAGATTCACTTGGTAGTCCCTGTACTCGATGGAACCCGGCTTGATCTTTGGAAACTCTGCGAACGGCTCCTTCTGCAACCATTCCAACTCCGGGGCACTTCTTCAGATACCTCTCAGAGGATTGATTGGCATCGAATCTGAAATGATTCTGTTTCTTTGTCTTGGCGTCCCCTTATCTTTCTCCCGCTATGTGGCTCCCATGAGTGTTGGTTGGCTCACTGCTGTTCCGTCCGAATTCCTCTATGGTTCAAGCAATCCTGTAGCCACACGTAATACTCAGGGTCAAAAGGCTGGTTCGCATGGAGGATAGCGTTGACAAGGAGCCAGAGAACCATGACGACGAAAGAGGCCATGCCCAGCATTGAAGCAGAGCTCTACGAGTTGAGTATGCCCGGCCGGCTGTTGGGCAAGGAGGTTCTTGACAGCAGAGCCCGGCGAATTGGAATTGTTCGTAGTGTTCGCATTGGCCTTCATCCGACCCGCTCTGAGCTGATAGTCAAGGGTGCCGAGGTAGAGTTCCCTGTCGACTTCTCAAAGGTTGAAACCGTGGGCACGGTCGTGCAGCTGAACTCGGTTGTGAAGGATGCCGAGGAAATCGAGGTACACGACGTAATTCGGCTTCAGAAAGAGGTTCTGGATGACATCCGGAGCTATTTGGGTGGTCCGTAGAGCAGTGTTGCTTCGAAGCGGTTAATAGCACATATCGTTTCACAGTCTCGGTGTACTGCATGAAGATCACGGTCGAGCAGCTGGCAAAGATGATTGATCATACCGAGCTCAAGCCTAATGCCACAGAGGAACGAATCAGGAATCTATGCTCTGAGGCAATCGAACACGGGTTCGGTGCAGTGTGTGTGAACGGTTGCAATGTACAGACAGCGGCGAAAATGCTCGACGGCTCTGGTGTGGCGGTCTGCAGTGTGGTCGGGTTTCCACTGGGCGCGATGGCCACCTCCGCAAAGGCCTATGAGGCAAGGACTGCAGTTGAAGATGGAGCCGCTGAGATTGACATGGTGCTGAATGTCGGGGCATTGAAGTCACGAAATCTCGACCACGTCCGAAACGACATAGCGGCTGTGGTAGCCGCAGTCCCAAGTGCTATCGTAAAGGTGATTCTCGAAACCGGCTATCTCGAAGAGGACGAGATTGTGCTTGCATGCCGCTTGGCGGAGGAGGCCGGTGCTCACTTTGTAAAGACCTCCACCGGCTTCGGTCCCCGAGGAGCCACTGTTGAGGATGTTCGCCTTATGCGCAAGACCGTGGGCGATCGTCTAGGCGTCAAGGCCGCAGGTGGTATCCGCACCTTCGAAGATGCAGTGGCAATGATTGAGGCGGGGGCGACTAGGATTGGTGCCAGTCGCGGCGTTGACATTCTGCAGGGCTGCTGTGGAACTTAGACCTCAAATGGAGTTGATCTCTGCTGGGGCGGACTGGACGGAAACGCAAGTTCAGAAGGGGCCATGCACCCTATCTGACAAAGATACGACTCTACTGGTGTGACCAATGTAACGTTCCGCATTTCGAGGATAGCCCGTGCTCCAAATGCGGTGCCATCCCCCGCAGGGTACCCATCTCTCCGCCTGGCGATCCTTTTCCGGCCATGGAGGGACATCTTCAGAGAGTGGTCGAGGCCATTGACCACCAATTTGGCGAGGGCGTGGGCTCCCTCGTGATTCCTGATGATCGCACTATTGTCTTCAACAAGGTATCCTCCATCGATGCAATGTTTGAAGTGGTTGTGGATGGCCACATTATTGGGCGTCTGAGATTCGACCTGCCTGCGCTCAAGTACACGTTCGTACTGTCCTTGGAGGGTGGACGCAGAATCGCTCAGCACACCAAACAGAAATGGGTCACATGTCACGATGAGGTGTTGCCCTACTTGCGGAAAGGCGCAAGTCTGCTCGTCCCAGGTGTTGCCGGGTGCGATGCTGAAATCCGCGTAGGCGATGAGGTCATACTTCTCGACACAGAGGGAAATGCGATTGGTGTGGGCATGGCGCGAATGAGTGGTAGAGATATCGCGCAGGCCGCAAGGGGTCTTGCAGTGAAAATACGTGAGTTTGCTGACCCCATGCCGCCTCAGATTAACCCACGTTCCAGTTCGTGGGCTGATGCGGTTCAGGCGAATGCCGCAGACCTTGATCGCATTGAGAGTGAGGCCATACGGTTCATTCGCAAGACGGTCGAGCGACACAGATTGCCTGTCGTCGTTGGTTTCAGCGGTGGCAAGGACTCTCTCGTGACATATCTGCTGGTTGAGAAGGCACTGGGTCACAGCCCGCCTATGTTCTTTATGGATACGGGACTGGAATTACCCGAAACTGTGCAGTACGTGCTCGAAACCGCGGAGCGCCATGGTGCAGAAATAATCGGCGAGCAGGCGGGTGATCGTTTCTGGGAGTCGCTTCCTGCATTTGGTCCGCCGGCACGTGACTTCAGATGGTGTTGTAAAGTGCTGAAACTTGGTCCTGCTGCCACTGCTATCGCACAACGCATGAGTGGGGCTACTCTAGCCTTCATGGGTCAGCGGCGCTTGGAGTCGTTCCGACGCTCTGTTGAACCACGTGTGACATCCAATCCTTGGGTCCCCGGTCAGACCTCCGCCAATCCTATACAGCGCTGGAACGCTCTCGAAGTATGGCTCTATATCTTCCGTGAGAATGAGCCCTTCAATCCATTGTACGCACGCGGATACCATCGGATGGGTTGTTACTTGTGCCCCGCATCTCCGCTCGCTGAGATTGAGGGCCTCCGAACCACACATCCGGATCTCTATGAGCGATGGCAGTTATACCTTCGCGATTGGGCATCTCAGCACGGTCTTCCTCATGAATGGGTCACACTCGGGTTTTGGCGTTGGAAGCATCTGCCACGCGGCCAGCAGGAGCTTGCGAAGAAACTTGGCATAGACTTGGCACCTGAACGCGTTTCCCCTGCTCAGGAGATGGAACTGCGTGTGGTCAAGGGGATATCTCCATGTGTTGCCTCTGGCTACAGCATGGAGGGCCAATTCACTTCAGGAATAGATATCAATCGAGTGTCACAATTATTGCCAATCTTTGGAAAGACGCGAGTGTCTGAAGAGATGGGTGCTGTCTGGGTCACCCGAAGCCAGTCCAGCATAATGCTCTTCAGCTCGGGCTCTGTGGTCATTCGCGCACCTGATGAGTCAACAGTGGAGCGTCTTGTTGGTCCCCTTGAACGTGCAATTCGTCGTGCCATGTTCTGCCAAGCATGCGGGTCCTGCATCCCACAGTGTGAGTACAATGCACTAAAGATAGCTGCTGATGGGAAGATTGCTGTTGACCCAGACAAGTGCATACGATGCCTTAGATGTGATGATTGGCCATGCCCAACGTACTTGTCATGAAGCTGAGAACGTTCTATGTCAGGCGAAATACCGAAGATATTCTCGGAATGTGACAAAACCTTAATTACTGGCTCTCAAGCCCTTCTCCATAGCTTACCTCCAAGGAGAACAGGGTGGCCGTGTGAATGCTCAGTGCAATCTCATTCAAGATATACGAGATGCGGCGCTACCTTGTTCTGAGTCTGGTCATTTCCTTGGTCGCTATTCCTATCGCGAACTCGTTTGTCATACAGCGAGATCGTAACAGGAACGAGATGTACGGAGAGGCGTTTTGGATCTATGGCTTCAGGGTATATGACATGACTGATCAACAGCTCGCGGAGTCGCTTCCTCCGGAGTGGGGATTCAATGATGGTCTGCATGTCCTTCCAAGTTATCTTGGCAACGTGAAGTACGAGTATCCCGTCTTCGGCCTCATATTCTTCGCAATAGCCGTATGGTTGTTTCCCGGCGTGAATGACCTGCAACCTCTCTGGTTGAACTTCTTATTGGTGTTAACATTCAACCTGAACTTGGTATTGATTGCGATTCTCTTGGGCAACAAGATATACTACTCTCAATGGGCACGCCTGTTCTTCGGTGGCTATTTCGTCTACGGGTTGATGATGTCTGCAGGGGGCGGCAAGCTCGAGCCCATTGTTGACTGCCTCCTCTTGATGTCGCTTGTTCTCTGGAGAGAGGGGCAGAAGGGGAAGTCGATGTTCACATTAGGTCTGGCGGTCCAGACCAAGATCTATCCCGTCGTAGTCTTTCCCCTACTCTTCATAGAGGCGCCTGCGGTATCTGTCTGGTTCTTTGTATCAATGTTGTTGACAATCATCCCATTGACGAGCTTGGGGGCAAACTTCGACTCTCTCGTCATGCACTTCCTCAACACGTCCCAGTACAGCTCCTATATAGTCAATCCCCTGTACCCGGGACTTGGTCTGGCCACGCCGATTCTCGGCACCGACCCCCTCCAGACCTACATGTGGCCCCCCGGCTTTATTCCCATTGTGATGTATATTGCATTCATGCTCTACACCATTCCTCTGTACCTACCTAGCAAGAAGGAATTTCTAGATGCCTCTTGGAAAGGCAGAGTCATGCTCCTCAAACCGCTCTATATCTATCTACTGCCTGGAGTTCTCTTCGCCTACAGATGGGTGATGCCTTGGTATCTGTTCTGGCTTGGGATACTGATATTTCTGTTTGATAGGGATGAACACGCCATTGGATACTTGAAGGAACTCACAATAGTGGGTCTTGTCTACTCGTTCGGTGTGGCCTGCAATTGGCCGTATTTCATCAGTGGTCCCTTGGTTGACTTTATGGCGCATTTCAAGTCAGGCTGGTGCACATTGATCGGGCTGCTTGTGATGATTGCCTTCACTGGTGTGTCGTACCTGATATGGAAAAAGGAGATCGAACGAAGAGAACGGAAGGCCAAACTGCTGCGTGAGGCTGAGGCCCGCGGCGAACTCATTATCTAGGTCATCAGCGCACAGTACCGTTGTTATTGTAGTACTCAATTATCCGCTTTCGAATACGTGTGGAAGAGGAAAGACCATCTGCGCTTCGCTTCTCAAGCCGTACCACATCAACAGTGATTCCGTGGCTTCTCAGTTGCTGTTGTAGTTTTTCTACGTCCAAACGTTGATCGTAGCCAAGTGCAATGACATCAGGTCTGTACTCCGTGACGATTCTACTGGGGTCAGCGCCCTCATATCCTATGACCGCCTTGTCAACAACACGCAGTGACTGAACCAGTCTACGTCTCTGCTCCTGAGGAAAGACCGGAGGTGCACCTCTCTCTCGCACTATTGTGCTATCGCGGGCAATTACAACAATGAGTTCCCCGTCCTCGCCCGCTAGTTCCCGAGCCTGTTCCAAGTATGCGATATGCCCTAAGTGCAGTATATCGAACTTACCCGCTGCAAGCACTCGTTTCCCAGCCATACATGACAACCTTCGTGTCTACGTTCCTCAGTTCTAGTCTTCATCAACTGCGAGGAATTCTGCTTCTGTGATTATCTCGACCCTACGCTTTGTCTTTGTGATTTGGCTAACATGAATGAGACCATTAATCTCAAGCTGCATTAGTGCGAGATTCAATTCAGCCTCTCCCGCCTCTCTTCCAATCTCCTTCTTCAGCGCCCTCTCGAGCTCATCATCTAGCATGACCCCATGTCGCTTTTTCAGAATGGACATTATGACCGTTCTGAGAGGAATCGCATTCCAAGTACTCATGAGTGTGCTACCTCCGTTCTTAGATGTAACCGGGCGGTTCAGCTGTCGCGGCCATTGTGGTCTTGCGAAGATCCTCATTCATCCGCTCATATCGCTCCAAGTCCTGCGGCGACACGGATGAGTGAATCGCCTTGAGAGCAGCCTCGAAGTGCCGCCAAGAAACTTTCTCGATGTCCATGTCCTCTCTCAAAGCTCGCATTCCGGCTTCTCGGCATAGGGCCTCGATGTCCCCGCCGACAAAGAGCTCAGTTTCCGCTACCAGTCGCTCCATGTCCACATCGTCGTCAAGCGGCATGTTGGCCGTGTATATGTTGAATATCTCCGCTCTGCCTTTCGCGTCCGGAACTCCCACATAGACAAATCTGTCAAACCTGCCTGTCCGCAGGAGGGCTGGGTCTACTAGGTCCGGTCTGTTTGTGGCTGCAAGGACGAGTATGTCTTTCATGGACTCAAGGCCGTCCATCTCAGTAAGAAGCTGACTTATGACCCGCTCCGTCACATGGCTGTCGCCAGCTCGTCCGCCCCGCACGGGTGCAATAGCATCAATCTCGTCAAAGAAGATGACTGCGGGCGCGGCCGTCCTTGCCTTTCTGAAGACCTCCCTGATGGCCTTCTCGCTCTCTCCAACCCACTTTGACAGGAGTTCCGGCCCCTTGACGCTGATGAAGTTCGCCTCGCTCTCGGTTGCCACAGCCTTTGCAAGCATAGTCTTGCCACAACCCGGCGGGCCGAAGATGAGGACCCCCTTTGGGGGTGTGATTCCAATCCTCTTGAAAGCATCAGGTTTCTTCAGAGGCCATTCAACTACCTCAATCAGTTGCTGCTTTACATCGTCAAGCCCGCCGATGTCACTCCAGTGAACATTCGGAACCTCGATGAACACCTCACGGACCGCCGACGGCTGCACCTCTCTGAGTGCGTTGTCAAAGTCTTGGGCTGTGACCTCAAGCTTGTCAAGAACCTCTTGCGGAATCTCCTCTTGATCCAAGTCAATCTCTGGGAGATACCGTCGGAGTGCCTTCATGGCAGCCTCCCTACATAATGCCTGAAGATCTGCGCCAACGAATCCATGCGTCACTTTGGCCAAGTGCTCAAGGTCCACTTTCCCGGGGCCCTCCTTTGTGAGGGGCATCCCTCTCGAGTGGATCTGGAGAATCTCAAGCCTACCAACCTCGTCAGGCACACCAATCTCTATCTCGCGGTCAAACCGTCCTGGCCGACGCAGTGCGGGGTCGAGTGCATTGATGCGGTTAGTCGCCCCTATGACTACTACTTGTCCCCGTGCCTTGAGGCCGTCCATTGTTGCAAGGAGCTGGGCGACCACTCTGCGTTCAACTTCACCTTGGACATCTTCGCGTTTGGGTGCGATTGCATCGAGTTCGTCGATGAAAATTATGCTGGGAGCATTCTCCTCAGCATCCTCGAAAATCTTGCGTAGTTTTTGTTCCGACTCTCCGTAGAACTTGGACATGATCTCCGGGCCGTTGATATGAATGAAGTTGGCCTCGGATTCGCTTGCCACAGCCTTCGCGAGGAGCGTCTTTCCAGTTCCCGGTGGCCCATGCAGTATCAGGCCCCGTGGTGGGTCGATGCCGAGCCTCTTGAATATCTCAGGATGACGCATTGGGAGCTCGACCATCTCACGTATTCGCTGAATCGGCTCTGAGAGGCCGCCTATCTCCTCATATGTGACCTGCGACGGCCCCACGACCTCTCCAGTCGGCTTCTCTGCTATTGTCAACATTGTGGAGTGTTGCACAACAACTGTGCCGCTGGGTTTGACATCAGTTACTCTGAACGGTATTGCACGTCCAAGTATGGGGATGTACACAGTGTCCTGAGTGGTGACGGGACAGTTCAGAAGCTTCCTCTTGACGAACTCTTCAAATCTCGGCTCTGGTCTAATCGGCACTGATGTGGGGGCCAGAGTCACACTACGGGCGGGCTCTTCATTGGCACGTGTGACAACGACCTTGTCTCCAAGGCTGACACCCGCGTTTCGTCTGATTCTACCATCCATACGGATTATCTCTCGCCCCTTATCGCCCTGATACGCAGGCCAAGCAATGGCAGCGGTCGTCTTCTTTCCACGTATCTGGATGATGTCACCTGTGCGAACTCCGAGCTTCTCCATCGATATGGCATCGATTCTGACGATGAATCTGCCAATGTCCCTGTGTTCGGCCTCTGCGACCTTTAGCACGATTTCGACCACTGCTGTTACGCATCCTCCGCGATGTCTATCTGCCTGTCAGAAACAGGAACAACTGCTGGCACAGGCATGCTCTCTTGCTACAGGGTGATGGTCTGTCGGTGCGCTAATGAGTTTATCTCTGTTGCCAATTTGCCCGCGCCGAGCGGTTTCATGCGCCTCAGAGTCTGTCAGAACATAAGCGCTGAGTTTGATGTCATCTTGAGGCCCAAGGGAGCGTTCACATTCTGGAAACTCTCTCGACCTCGACCTGAGCCACTCCGTCAAGGGCGGAGATGGCCTCCTCAATATCATCAGGACCACCCATTGACTCCTCTCGTGCAACATTCATCCGCAGGGCCTTGAGTCCGAAGGCGATTGGGACAATCTCGGTGGCCCGAACATCAGTCCCCTCAGGAATGTTTTCTTTGATCTTGTCAAGGAGTGCATCAAGGTCTACGTCAACGTCTTCGGGCATGATCTTCAAAGTCATTATCACTCTAGCCATCGTTCTCACTCCAATGTGCCTATGGCCCCTCAAAGCCACAGTTGGGACACTTGTACCTGACAGAGAACCTTCTGCAGGTTTCACATCGTCGGATGGTGAATGCTCCGCAGTTGGGACACTCGAACTTTACACTGTCCTCTTGCGGGGAGATTGACCTATGGCAAGAGGTGCACCTGATTGCTCTCATCGACGACAAGTAATCACCAGAGGGTCTTTTTCTGACTGATTCTCGCGCCCCGTGAGGTGCGATTCTTATAAGCCTACCGAAGGGCACTATGTATACAACATAACTGCGTGAACGGTGCAGGCCCCCGCGTGCACAGGAGTTGATAGCGTGGGAACTCGCTTAGGTGACATAATCAAAGCGGAAGTAATCACACTCCAAGACCTGAGTGACAAGGCGGTCGCAGTGGACGCTTTCAATACTCTGTACCAATTCCTGTCCACAATACGCCAGCCGGATGGTACGCCATTGATGGATAGAGCGGGCAGGGTGACGAGTCACCTGAGCGGTCTTTTCTATAGGAATCTGAACCTCTTGGAGAACGGCATTCGTCCTGTCTATGTCTTTGACGGGGAGTCCCCCCTGCTCAAGGAACCTGAAAAGGAGCGTCGTCGAGCTGTCAGAGAGGCTGCACGTGAGGAGTGGGAACGGGCCCTTGAAGAGGGACGTATCGAGGACGCACGGAAAGCCGCCCGAGCTAGCTCACGCTTGACATCTGAGATGATTGAAGAGAGCAAGATGCTGCTTCGTGCCATGGGAATTCCAGTTGTCCAAGCGCCCTCTGAGGGAGAAGCACTAGCGGCCCAGATGACACGAAAAGGTATTGTCTGGGCCAGCGCAAGCCAGGACAACGACTCACTCCTATACAACTGCCCCCGAATGATTCGCAATCTCTCCATCACGGGGCGACGCAAGATAGGTCGCTCGAGATCCTACAAGATTATCTATCCAGAACTGATCGAGTTGGACACCAACTTGCGTCTGTTGGGAATAACTCGAGAACAACTCATTGACATAGCGATTCTTGTCGGAACAGACTACAACGAAAAGGTGCCGGGTATCGGTCCGAAGACGGCCTTGAAGCTCGTGAAGGAGTATGGAAACTTGGAAACGATTCAGAAGGAGAAGGGCATCGAGCTGAACTTCCCGTATCAAGAGATACGAGAGATATTCCTGCATCCTCCGGAGGTGGAGGTGGAAGAGCCGTCTTGGTCGGATCCCAGTCCAGATGGGATACAGAGAATACTATGCGAGGAGCATGACTTCAGCGAGGCACGTGTGACAAGTGCGTTGGAGCGTCTTAACAAGCGCCTTGAGGAACTCGCCGAATCTGCAACTCAGAGTTCGCTCACCGACTTCTTCTGACCGCCAGCTGTAAGTCGGACAGTCTTGGGCACCACATATTGTTCTCCATATCTCCGCTGACCAACGGCGGCGGACCGCCGTATCTTGATGATGCCTGCTGCGATATTGACATAGTTACAAGTCGGTGCCGGGGCTTGCGTTGCCCATGCTGTGTCTTCAGAACTATCGCGGCGCCTTCGAAGTCTTTTAAACTGACCTAATATACCAGAGAGTGCAATAACAAGACTTGGTGCTTCAGTACTAGCGGTGTAGTGTCCGATGAGAAAGAGAATGACCGCCATCCGGTGCGAAGTGGCTGATATAGTCAACGGGTCCTACGATAACGAAGACGGTCCTCGGGTCCTCTCTCCCTATGGAGTGGAGATGAGACGCGTTGTGCTTGTCGGATTTGTCGTGGATCAGTATGTTTCGGAGGGCTTCGCGAGTATAACGATTGATGACAGTACTGGAACCATTCGCGCCAAGGGGTGGGGTAGCGATGCCTCAGCCCTGAGCAGCATACAGCTCGGCAGCCTAGTACTCATGATTGGCAAGGTACGTGAATATGAGGGGGAACGGTATATAGTCCCCGAGATCATCAGGGCAGTTACAAACTCGAACTACCTCATTCTTCACAAGTTGGAGCGTCTCAGAACCCTCTTAGAGCGAAGCGGCGTGACTGGCATTGAGGCCCCGGAGGAATCAATTGCTCCCGAGAGCGAAGCCGGTCTTGTAGTGGCAGCCCCGCTTCCTGCAGACGAGAGTCCTGCGACAGCACAAGGGACAGAGGACGGTGCGTCCTCGACGACATCCACAACGGGACCACTGGGGCAACAGATTATCCAGTTCATTAGGGCACGCGGTGGTCCCGTGTCGAATGATGAGATTCTTGAGCATTTCACCGCGAACGGTTTCGACAGGAATGAGATTACGCTGAAGATTCTTGACCTCCTAGACGACGGAACGATAATCGAGGATCCAATCGGTGTCTATAGGTGTCAGTGAATACCAGACTGTCGAAGCAGAAGCTTCAATAGAAGTAGTTGGTGGAGTTCAGGTATGAACGAGTACGAGAAGCTCCTGGCACGGGCACGCTCCCAGGTCCCAGAGGACGCCTTCAAGAAATCCGGCGAACGGTTCAAGGTTCCCAAAGTCCAGCTTATCGTGCAGGGCAACCGGAGCATCTGGCAAAACTTCCAAGAGATAATTAGTATTCTGAATCGGCCTGGGAAAGAGGTCCTGAAGTTCGTTGCAGGGCAGCTGGCAACCGCTGGGATATTCGAGGGCAGCGCTGCGATATTCAATGGGAAGTTCTCCGCGGAGGTTGTTGACGAGGTATTGAGCCGGTATATTGACTCTTACGTCATCTGCCCAGTTTGCACTCGTCCTGACACTACGATTGTCAAGGAAGGTAACGCCTACTACCTGCACTGCTCGGCCTGTGGAGCCCGAACCTCGATTCGTCCTGTATAGATCGCCCAGAGGGGGGCAACATGACCTCAGTCTATATGCGAGTGCGTGAAACAATCGAACACTACGTAGTTGCAATCTGTGATGAGGGTCTCTTGGGGAAGACTCTGAGGCAAGGCAACATTCAGTTCAAGGTGAGCGAGGAGTTCTATGGCGGCGAGCTTGTGGACATTGAAACTTGCATGGAGCACATAAGACGTGCCACGATTGTCAACATGATTGGAAAGGTCACGGTGGATGCCGCAATCAAGGCGGGGATAGTCCACGAACAGGCTGTGATTTACATTGAGGGTCATCCGCATGCCCAGTGGGTGAAACTATAGTCGGTGCCATTCAAGTGTCGACACCTATTCTTCATTGTACAAGATATGAGGCGACAGTTGCATGCGTTGGTATGTCACTGTTCAACTCCATTTTTCCATCTGAACCATCGTATTCTCTTTGAGCCACAATAGGGGCACGTATCAGAATCCGTGTCCGGATCAAGTGTTTCTCCGCAATCTTGGCAGACCAACACGCCAGTCCCGTCGGCCAAGAGATATCTTCCGCCCTCGATACGCAATACGCAACCTTGAACGAGTGCCCTCCCGACCTTATTTCTTGCAGACGCCAGTATCCTGTTGAATGTGGGCTGGCTGATGTTCATCACCGCACTGGCATCTCGCTGGCTCAGACCCTCAAAGTCCGCCAATCTAATGGCCTCAAACTCATCTACTGTAAGAAGTATCTCTTGTAGGGACTTGGCAGGTATGCCGGCGGGCTTGAACACGGAAACAGGGGGCTCTCGATGAACTCTCCGCCAGCGTTTCTTTCGAGGCATGTCGTAGGCCCCTACACACGCTCAAATAGATTCTGCGATGGAGTGGCTAGCCGCCTAATCCTCAGCGATTTTAAGTCAATGTTTGCGAAACGTTCTTGGTCGAAATGGCTGTGCCATGCTATGTCTGCGGGGCGGACTCGGTCGTGGATGGTCTATGCGCCCGATGTTATGACAAGTTCCATCCACTTCTGGTAGTGGACACGCCCCTCACGTTGCTCACATGCCGTCGATGTGGTGCAGTCAAGGTCCCAGGGGGCTGGCATCCCATTGTTCCTACTCCGACCAGCCAGTCGGATCTGCTGAACCGACAGATTGGAATCCTTCTTTCGAATGAGGCGCATCTGCTTCACTCAGAGGTTGACTTGGGCGTAGAGATTCAGACTCAATTGGACAGCGCTTTGCGTACCGAGATTGTTGCAGTGGGCAGGTCGCATCCATCTCTGCCTCCCCACGAGGAGCGTGTGCCCGTTGAGATTCGTCTTCATTCGGGCACGTGTGAAACTTGTGGTCTAATGAGTGGGGGCTACCATGAGGCAATTATACAAATACGAGCCGATGGGCGCCAAGTCACTGAGGCTGAGATTGAGAGGATTACCGACTTGGTTACACGCCGAACAGAGGCTGAGTACGGGAAGGACATGAAGGCATTTGTTTCCCACATTCGGCGCAGCAAGTACGGTCTTGATTTCCACATAGGCTCGGAGCATCTGTCGCGGTTAATAGCGGATGAGATTCAGTCACTCTTCTTAGCGGAGCGAAAAGAGAACTACAAGCTAATCACCCAAGATCGCGGTGGAAAGCGAAAATACCGCGTTACGATATTGCTTCGGTTGCCTCGATATCATGAGGGTGACTTTGTGCTGGTCGCGGGTCATCCTTGTCAAGTCCTTTCCATAGGAAAGGCGGGCCTGAGTTGTTTCGACCTCGTCGACCGGTCCCGTTTCACTGTGGGCCCAAAGAGCTCGAAATGGAAGACAATCGAGTATCTTGCCCCGTCCGAGGAAACTCGTGAGTATAGCGTGGTGGCACACGGCTATCATCAACCGTACCAGTTGATGGACTCCAAAACCTATGAAACCATTGAGGTCGACTCGGAACTACTTGATCCCGGAACCAAAGTAGGCGATATCGTGCGGGTACTGTGGGTCAAGGGGCGCTTTCATGCCCTTCCGCGTATTGAAGAACACAATGGATAGCCTATCATTTCGGTACGCTTAAATGGCTACTTCTCCAGACAGGACTCAGAGGCCCGACATGACAGTCGAGCCATTGACGGAGGATTATTTTGGCAAGAGGTAAACGTCCTCGTACAGAGCAGACAGATGGAGAACTAGTCCGAGTACGAACACCTAACAGAGACGAAGGCGAGATGTTTGGTATAATCATCCAGATGCTCGGACACGACCGAGTGAGGGTTAGGTGCGAGGACGGAGAAATCAGAGTGGGTCGGATTCCGGGTCGAATGAAGAAACGCGTCTGGATGCGTGTTGGGGACACTGTGTTGATCGTGCCTTGGGACTTTCAGAGTGACGCAAAATGTGATGTTGTCTGGCGATACCGCGGTAATGAGATTGATTGGCTTCAGCGACACGGCATACTGAAGATGTTCTAGGAACGCCACAGCGTTTTTCTGACCATATTGCACTCATGATTTGGGCGAGAATTGAAGGGAGAGTCTGTGGTGGGGCCAATGAAACGAGTGGAAACCAAACGCAAGCGAATTGAGGATGAGCTTGAACGTCGGAAGATGAAACGTCGCCGAGACTCGGATGAATTCAAGGTAGTGGAGGGTGTCATAGACACCTCAACCCTGAAAGTCCTATACAAGCTCCTCAATCGCGGTATCATTCGTGAGCTGTATGGCGTTATCAGCACAGGCAAGGAGGCCAATGTCTATCGTGGAGTTTCTCCTGAGGGCAACTCCATTGCTGTGAAGATTTACCGGGTCACCACAGCTGAATGGGAATACATGATTGAGTATATCGAGGGAGATCCACGTTTCAGGCGAGTTCGACGGCGGGCCCGATCGTTGATTCCATTGTGGGCACTGAAAGAGTTCAAGAATCTCTTGCGATACCATGAGGCTGGCGTTCGAGTACCGAGACCAGTGGCAATCGAGCGGAATGTCGTCGTCATGGATTTCGTTGGTGATGTCGCTCAGGGCATACCCGCCCCACTGCTAAAGGATGTGCTACTCAACAACCCCGCAGATGTCTTTGATGAAATTATCGGAATGATTGAGACTGGAGTGCGAAACGCTAACCTTGTGCATGCTGACCTAAGCGAATACAACATTCTCTGGCACGACGCCCCCTTCTTCATCGATGTGTCGCAGGCGGTTCTTGCCGAACATCCGCGGTCCAGAGAGTATCTATTCCGTGACATTCAAAACGTTACGAACTACTTCCGTAGACTTGGTGTAGAAACCGAAGATCCCAGAGTCATCT
>QMYR01000046.1 GCA_003662765.1 Candidatus Thorarchaeota archaeon | reverse complement strand
TCTGTGTCTGCATGCCGCTTTGGGCCACCGTTAAAGTACACCTTCAGTCAGCATGCAGTCGGACCAACTGTCACTCGGAAGTGATGATAATATGCGACGACCGGGAACAAGAAGGATGATTGTTTCGGTGGTTGCAGTTACTGTCTTCCTCGTTTCAATGATGTATTCGGGCACTCTTGTTGCAGTGCCTCGCAGCAACAACACCCACTTCATGGCAACGCCGTTGACGCCGGGCCAAGAATCCGGGCGTGAGCCCGGACCGGACAACGGAACATTCGTGTGGTGGACAAAGGACAGCAACTCAACGACCGATCAATGGAGCTGGACGGGGCGTAACTGGCTATACGGGCCAAAGCCCCACTTGAGGATATACCACGAGAACGGGTCCGAGGTCGGACCTGACGGATTTGTGGATATCGGTGAGATAGTAACGCTGTCAGTGGTCATACCAAACGACCTGATACCTGAGAATCAGACCATTGGTGCGGTCAGGGTCAACGGTTGGTTGTCCACAAACAGAGCTAACTTCAGCGCCAACTTTGAGCTCCGTTTCGACATGTACTATCCGCCGATGTGGAGCGCGTACTCCAGTGTGTGGAACGGCTCTGATACGGGCCCAAGCATGCCCCAGCCCTCTTTTGTTGAGATTGAACAGGCGGCATGTTCCAACCACTCGGATGCGACTGCAATGTACGTCGAGTTTGCTGCGAGATTCAATAGCACCACGCCGATTGGACTGTACTCACTGGACATAGTGATTGATGACAGCTTCGGTCAGTACATCACGAGTGCTGGTCAGCCCGATATTCCGCCGCTGGCTATTGGCCTTGAGCCGGCGCTAGCGTGGGGAATGATGACGGGCGGTGCTTACACGCTTCAGAAGCTGGATCTCAACAATGAGGCGCTCTACGCGGTGAGCAGAGACACCGACTTCAAGATGAGAGTCAATGTCACTGGTCCTCGGCCCGACGTCGTCCAACTCTGGATGGACCTACCGCAGTACGTAGAGATGGACGTTAACGTCACTGGACCTTACTACAAGACCGTGGTGAAATATGGTGGGTGGCAGTACGATGAGGCCACAGGAACGTATGTCTGGAACGCCAGTGCACGGATCACAACGAGGGTCTGGACCTACGGACCACATATGGAGCGCTGCTGGGTGAACCTGAACACTTGGAAGGAGATTGATGCTTACTATCTCTCTTGGGAGTGGAACGAGACAACCCAGCAGAGCGAACCAGTTGTTCGGCTGGAGACGGTGGGCGCATACGCCTCACTCTTTATCACGTACAACCGGACATCGGACAGCTGGTTTGCGGGAGTTGGTTTCCGCTACTACATCTACCCGTACGACCACTACGTGCCCAATTTCGATAGTAACGTTCCTACCACGATATACGACACAAGCGGCGACTTCCCAGTCATGTATGAGCTGAACACTTCTCTCTGCTCAGCGGGAGTCGACGGTTCGTTCTACGTTGTGGAGTTTGTGGGCCACTTCACGGACGACATGCCGAAGACAGATGAGTACACTCAGCTGGAGTTCTTTGTTGATATTCAAGGCCCAGAGGACACATGGTATGAGCCGGCAGTCTGGGGCGACTATCCACTGCAGACTCAAGTGGAGTTCGACTTGGCCCGGAAGATTGCCATCGACTCGCCTGTTGTCGTCGCTCGTCTGCTGAACGCAGACGGCAGCGAGCCGCGAGGCTGGCTGTTCCAGGTTGACAAGGGCACCAACTTCATGGTCAAGGGAATGCTCCAGGGCGGCGGTGAGATTGCCGATGACATCGATGCAGTACGCCTTGAGCTCAACGCCTACGATGAGTATTGGTCTGAGAACGAGTCCATCTCGTACCAGATCACCTATCGAATCACGTTTGGAATGGACGGAACACCTACTCTTGAGGGATTCAACTACACAACAAAGCAGAACTACACGTATGGATTGCATTGGGACTACGTCTACACCAATATCACCGGATGGCACTACGAGTACAACACGTCAAGCAACGAGTGGGTGTGGGTGTACGGCAACTACTCTGACTGGGTCTACCAGCAGGTGGAAGGCTGGTACTGGAGCTACTGGTACTTCAATCAAAGGACGGGCGAATGGCAGCAAGAATCCGTGGAATCAATAGGCGCCGATACAGCAATACCGTCCGACTTTGCCGTGGTTTCGAACTTCGCGAAACAGGTCGTTGGCAAGGACCTGTACGTGTCGTTCCTGGTCAACATGAGCGCGAACGTCCGAGACACGGTGTACTGGTGGTCATTCTCTTTCATGAACAACACTTGGTACGAGGACACGGCCAGCCCGTGGGGCGAGCATTTAGTTGAGGCTTGGGGCTATGAGTATATCTACAGTGCGTACTACAACGGCCACAAGCTGTTCGTTGACTCCATCGATGACAGCGCATTGGCCTACAAGTTCATGAATGGCACGCTCGGCTCGGACTATATGCTCGGAAAGGAGAACCCGTACATAGTCATTGACGGACAGAAATTGCCAGTCAGGGTGATTGAGAGCTATGATCCGATGAGCGGGACCACTGATACGTGGATGTTCTTCTACAGTCACCATGACGACACGGCCGATCGTGACTACTGGTACTATGAGCTGAAGAACGGCACCAAGGTATACGTGACCTACGATGATGTCGTACCGATATACAATGTGACCATCGCGCCAGGCAACTCTTTCCTCACTTCCATGACGTGGGAGAAGAACTGGTACTACGACGGTCAGTACTACTACTACTGGATCGACATCTACGGTCAGATCCATCAGGGCACGGACTTCTCGTACACGCACGACGGAGCGATGAACATAACGCTGTACGACCGCGTGAAAGTGACTGACTGGCAGTGGTACCAGTTCGTGAGGTACGGTGAACAGAACATCCTCAACATCACCAACTACTGGTGGGAGAGTCGCGACGATTGCTACTACATGATGGACACGGATGGCAATCTGTACAAGCTGGTGTACGACCCAGTGAGTTCGTACTACAAGGCCTTCATTGACGGTCAGTGGCAGATAGTCAGCTATCCGCTCTGGTACTACGAGTCTGTCTACAACGGCCAGCCGGTCATGCTTGTGGAGGGAACGTTTCAATCCTTCTGGTACTACGAACACAACGGCGTCAAGCACGAGATGCCCTATCCAGGAGCCAATGGTTGCTGCGACTGGGACCTCAACCACATAGTGTCTGATGGTGGTGTTGTTCCAACCACGAAGTCACTGATATACAACGGTTCCGCCTACGCAGTCGAGGAAGATACCCAAGGAGGCAAGTATGTTGTCATCAATGGTGTTGTCTACGGCGTCATGGAATACTACGTTTCGCATGCAGTTGTCAATGGCACCAGTGTGTGGGATCTGGATGCTGTAGGCTTCACAGTCGAGGCCGGCGAGTACGATCCGAACCTCCAGTTCACACCGACGATGGTGGTCAAATACAACGTTTCCGACGCGTCAGGTTTCCCCGACTTTGAGTCAAGCGTCAACGCATACACCATCCATCTGCTTAACGGTACCACTTGGCTGATCAATCAGACGAACATTCTCAACGTGTACGAGTACCAGCTCGGCAACGAAACCTTCTACTCACTGCAGACAGGAGTGGAGTTCACCTTCGACGAGCAGCTGAACAAGACAGTCTACTGGTACGTCGCAATCAACGGTACCAAGATATACATCGATGAGTACGAGCCGCTACCGATCGTCGGCGTCTATCAGGTGAACACATTCACGGATGCTACAGACTGGACCGAGAAATTCGTGTTCCCAGTCGACGGCAAGATCTACAACGTCACGATTGCGGGATTTCTCGTATGGACTTGGAGGGTCCTCAACGCCTCGTACTCGCAAGACCTGTACATCCAGGACATCTACAGTGCCAGGAAGATCTACGAGTTCAACTATGGCGGCTCCCTGATCAACGCCACGGCATACCGTGAGCCAATCCTGCGAAGACGCACAGTGTGGGGCTATGCTTTCAAGTACGGTCCGGTGCCTCTCAAGGCCACGGTCTACAATAACTTCGACTCGCTCATTGTGGGTATTCCCGAATGGGGAATGTGGGGCATGAGCAACTGGGCTGTTGACCCGAGCAACGGTGCTCTCGACCTTGATGGCAACTTCGACACCACCGATGACCAGTACTACGTGTTGGAGGAGTATACCAGCACTGACACATGGAACCACACATGGAACTACCTCTACATGCACCTCATGTGGGACCCGAACTGTACGCAGTTCGGTGATGAGATCAACTTGGACTCGTGGATGGGCGTGGACTGGTTCCACTGGAACTATGAGTGGAATGACACATTCTATTGGTTCCACGCGGCTGACTTCACCCCCGTGAACAGTACCGAGATGCAAGAGATCAAGTCGTTGCTCTTCACCCCCGAGGGAGACCCCCGTCCCGGCTACTGGGACATCGCTTGGACAGCCAAGAACGTGACTTGGGATGACATTCTCGCAGAGGCTGAGGCCAATGGCTGGGACTGGTACGATGAGGATGGCCAGACGTGGACTTGGTTGAGTTTTGGAATGGACCAGAGGTACGGCACATCCTATGTCGAGGGTGATGTTGACCACTGGCTCGAGGTGAACCTCCACTACGAGTTCTCAGGCCTCATGATCTGGGAAGACGACAACGAGAATGGTCTCATGGATGTCGACCTAAGCAATCCTGGCGGAAGCGAGCTGACGCACTATCTGATACCGGACAGTGTGGGTAGTGTCAGCTTTGTTACTCCGGGCGAGGCCTACGGTGACTTCAACGCCAGTGACGACATTCGCCTGAACCTCACCGATGAGGTCACGTGGGGCGTCACATTTTACGATGTGAATGGTACCGTGTTCCCATTCACCAGCTATGGTTACTGGGACTGGTACGACGGAGTCGTGACAGGCACCGACCTGCGGACCTTTGATGAGCGACCGACGAAGATTCAGATCGATGAGCTGTCGTTCCTTGTTCACTTCCGTGCCAATGTCACTGATGACATCAACAACCCAGTCACCATCAAGGTGGACAACTATGTCGGCAACTGGGACGTGGACCTGATTGGCGGAAGGAAGAACCTCGAGAATAGGAGTCTTGCGCTCAACTACTTCTCCGAGGTCCAGATGAGCGACTTCGCCTTCAAGGCCAACGGCTCGTTCGCTGATAGTGAGAGCACGGTCAGTGCCGACACCTTCGAGCTCGAGACCGCTGGTGCGCGGTTCGCGGAGATGATCATGGGCGGCGTGACTTACGACTGGGGCAAGAACACATCGGCACCCTTCGATGTGGTCAGCTATACGACACCTCTTGGTACATTCCGGACGGCGTATGAGTCAGATAACGGAATGTCAGCCACTGCATGGAGCTTCAGCACCAGCATGTACATGGTGTCGATTGGCTTCCCAGAGTGGGACGGCTACTATGTCTACCAAGATCCGGTCTTCGTCAGCTACGTGTCCAGTCGTGGCACGTCTGAGATGCCCGGCGGTGTGACCTTCGGTACGTTCTCAATTGAGCCGGCCGTGCCGACCTCGTCCGACTATGTCACTGTCCGTGTGACAATCTTCTCTGCTGAGCAGATTGACAGTGTGACACTCTACTACAGCACTGACCAGGAGAACTGGGACTCCACATCAATGACCTTGGAGGACTCGATGACCGCTGTGGGCACAATCCCACCATTCAGCGATGGTACACAGGTCTATTTCAAGGTCGGAGTGTCAACTCCGAGTGGCTACTACGAGTCAGACATTCAGAGCTACATAGTCGGTCAGGGCTACGTCACGAGTACTACCACCACGTCAGCACCAGGTCCTACTGGTGGAGGCTTCGGCCTCGGCGATGAAGCCCTCATACTTGTGGGCGGCGTCGCGGTGGTGGCAGTAGTTGTCATCGTGCTTGTCGCGCGGCGTCGGAAATAGCATGAAGACATAGAAGAGGGCTAGTCCCTCTTCTCCCTCTGTTTTTCTCACTTCAGAATCTGTGGAAGCAACTTCTTTTGGAAGAGTTTGATTCCGTTGAGATGGGCCTCGTACGTTGCACTGAACGCATCGTAGGAGATGCCCGTGACAGGAATTGCGTTCCTCAATGTCAGGTAGTTCTTCTTGTCGAGGCCAAAGCTTACCTCCGCCAATGACGCATTTATGCGCAAGATCTTTTCGTAGACCTCTCTCCGCTTCTTGGTCGGGAGGCCCGATGTGTCGAACAGCCTTGTTGTCAGGGTGATCCAGTGCGCCCCCGGAAAGACCTCGATCTCTTCGGTCTTTGTCTGACCGACAGGATACAGACTAAATGTCTTCCTCCCCCGCTCCTCGAAGCTCACGTCCAGCCTCTTGAGATACTCTTTTGCGATGAACCAGGTGGTGCTCACGAACGCCACCTCATATAGACCAACCGCTATTCCTCTGGAACCTACTCCGCACGATATAGTAAAAGTCTTCGCATTTCAAGCGAGACGCGCCAGTAATGGAAACCGGCCCTCACAGTGGAACAACCGAAGTTGATTCGGGCTCCATTACCGAAAATGGGAAATCCCCGCCGCTTCCCAGAAACATCATGGCGACACTACGGTCAATGCCGTCTATTCATGACCTCTGCAAGGAGATTCCGGGCGTCGATTGGATTCACCATCCCGCTCATGTAGGCCTGCAGTCTGTCGGCATATTCTCTCTCGAATCTACTCAGGAACACTCGTTGAAGCATCCTCGCCTCAGAAGTGTCTTTACTCACGAGGAGAGCGCAGGTGGTGAACTTCCCGTGCTCCAGTAACACTGCTATGTCCTGATGGATGATTGACTGGAGGGAGCCGCTGGTGTCCTCCTTGAGTTCTCGGGTGAATGATGAAACCGCGGTGATGAGCCCTGCTACGAGGGAGGGGTCACTGGTCAGACGAGGGTCGAGGTAGTCTGCAAAGACCTCAAGCCCCGTGTCGCGCATCATGATGATGCAACCGTAGATCTCGAAGATTATCCGTCTTCGTCTTACTGACGGCACAACCATCTGTCTGACGAAAGTGCGAAATCTCCCAATGATAGTGTGTCGCGGTTCTTGTGTATCGAGGGCTTCAATGCGTTCTGTCACCCTCGCCCGCAACATTGTCGCATGGTATTTGTCACACAGCCTGAGCGCCTCGGTCAAGTGGTCACGGGCTATACGCAAGTTCCCCCTGAACTTCTCAAGCTCGGCCCTCAGCAGGTTCGCCTGAATCAGTAGCGCAGGAATGTCCTGTTCAACAGCTATTTGCTGGATTCTTGAGAGTGCAAGACTCGACTGGACGACGGCCCCCTCACTACCGGCCTCTTGTGCCTGCGCGAGTTCTGCCTCTGCAAGGTTGAAGAGAATCTGCAGAATGTGGTAGAGGTTTCCAAGGCTCCCCGCCAAGTGCAGGCCTCGCTTGAACGCACGAACGGCCTCATCGTAATTCCCGCTCTTACGAGCCAGTATTCCCCTCACAAGATAGTATCTTCTCTGCTCCCTGAGAGAGTCGGACTTGATGGCGAATCGTCCTCCGGTCTCTAGATGGTCAAAAGCCTCGTCGAGTCTGCCGTTGAGTACCAATGCTCTGGCCATCTCAATGTACGGCGCTGGTTGGTCGCCCGCAGCACGCCGCGCGAGCTGCAGTGCCTTCTCAGCGTGGCGTAGAGCCAAGTCAGCATCTCCAAGGGCACCGTACCCGACTGCAATATTCAGGTACGGTACGTATGTCACAATCCCTTCCCTCTACACCACGGCCATGGCCCTCTGATAGTACCTCACGGCCTTGTCGTACTCACCGATGACCACGTAGTTGTAGCCGAGATTGTTGCAGGAGCTGTGAGTGTAGTATGACACTCCCAGTAACTGTGCCAAGTCGATTACCCGGACGTTGGCCTCTATCGCCTCCTGTGGGTCTGAGGTGTTCAGTCCGAGTGCGATCAGTGCCATGATCTGAACAAAGAGGTCATTGTTTACTGTGGCAATCTGTAGTGCTTCTCTTGCCTCTTCTAGTCTGAGGTCGTGTTCCTCGTCGGGGTAACGTTGGACTGCGGAGGCAGCGATGAGATCGCCCCTAGACGGAGCTAGATTGCTCCCAGTATCGCATAACTTCAGTGCCTTATCAAAGGCCCTGCGTGAGTCATTGCCGGTTGCGATACCTCCCTTGAAGATGAGCATCTCAACCTGCAGCGCAGCGTCAAAGGGCGTTTCGATGACGACATCTAGAGCACGAATGGCCTCCTGTCTGTCAGAGAACTGTCCTGTTTGAAACATGGCCCACAACATGGATGCTTGAATCTCCGAATAATCCTCGAAGGCGGACGCAAGTTTCAGCGCGCTCTTCATGTATTTCGCAGGAAGCGTCATGCGTAGCGCGAACAGTACGAGGTCCTTTGGTGGGTTGCCCTCACACACGTACTCGACCAGCGCTTCGCTTAGGTCTGAAACTCTCTCCGCCTCTGCCACAAGGGACCTTGCGACTCTCAAACTCTCCTCTGACATGAACGGATAATATCTGGTTATGGACATGTACTCCTGCATGTGACTGGCTTTCAGCCTTTGAGAAGCCACTATTCGCGTGAACGTATCTTAATCTTTTTACTTCGGGGCGGGGCGTCTTACGTGCTCGTCTGACATCTTTGCTTCGGTTTCAAAGCAGGCCTACGTGGTTCTCTTGAAGCGCCTCTCCAGTTCCGCCGAGCTGATTCGTATCATTGTTGGTCTGCCGTGGGGACAGTTGTATCTGTTGGGAGTCTCGGCCATCTCCTCAAGCAACCCTCTAATCTCTCTCTCATTGAGAGGCCTACCCGCTCGGATGGCACTATGGCACGCGGTCACCTTGACTATCTCGTCCATGAAGTGTTCTGTGGGAGTTCGGCTTCCCACCTCGACCAGCTCGTCAACAAGTGCTGTGAGATCCTCGGGTCTGGCGTGCCGACCAAGTATCTCAGGTACAGCCCTGATTACGATCTCGCGATCTCCAAACGGCCCTATGTCAAATCCTACTGCCCGGAGCATGTCAGACAGTGAGAGGAGATTGTGCATCTCGTCCGGTCCCATCTGAACGACCATCGGTTCCAATAGTTCCTGCACGCTCACGTGTCCCTCATTGACCTCCTTGCGCAGACGCTCGTACATCACCCTCTCGTGAGCGGCGTGTTGGTCAATGATAACAAGGGCGTCCTCGAACTCGAGGAGGATGTAGAGGTTGTGAATCTGCCCCACAATGCGAAATGTGCCTCCGAGCTCGTCCACTACGGCTGGCTCCGCCGGGGGCCCTCTTGGACTGGGCCCAGCCAGAGGGACTTCTTCGGTGAGCCGCGGGTGCGCTGTTGTCACATTCGGTTGCCGCGTGGGTGGGAATGCGGCCACACGCGTTTCATGACTGCCGTCCCTAACCGTGGTCAGGTACTCATCAAGGTCCGCACTCACATCCGGTGGCCTGTCCTGACTCAGTGCCCTTCTGACTGCCTCTTCGACCACACGGAGAACGGTGTCCATGTTGCTCATGCGGACTTCTCGCTTCGTGGGGTGCACGTTTACATCAACATCACGGAGGTCCACCTCGATATCTATGAGGCACGCAGGATACCTTCCTCGCATCAGGAGGGTTGAGTAACCATTCTCAACAGCACGACTTAGCCTCTGGTCCTCAATGGGCCGCTTGAGGACTGAAAAGTACTCACGGGAGCGGTTTCCTCGAGAATAAGGAGGTCGAACCACAAACCCTGTGACTCTGACGCCCATCCTTGAGTGGTCGACCCTGACAAGAGCCCTTGAGATCTGAGAGCCCCACAGATATAGCAGGCGGTCCTCCGAACGTTGGCCCCGAGGGCATTCAAGTACGACTTCACCATCTCGAACAAGCCTGAAGCCCACGTCGTTCCGGACCGCGGCATGGCGCATCACTACATCGATGACTCTCTGGGCCTCAACCTTGGGTCCCGCGAGATGCTTCCTGCGGGCTGGCATGCGGGCGAAGAGATCCATGACCTCGACTGTACTGCCCACTGGTCTGGAGGCCTCACGGATGGTCGGTCGTGCTCCGGGTCGCGAGATGACTTCAGTGCCAATGTCTTCTTCTTTGGCCCGGCTGATGATCCTCATCTCCGCCACAGCAGCCATACTTGCGAGGGCTTCACCACGAAACCCGTACGTGCCAATGGCCTCTATGTCCTCCCGGGACCGAATCTTGCTTGTGGAGTGCCTCTCAAGGCAGATTGCACAGTCCTCGCGTAGAATTCCGTGACCGTTGTCAGACACACTGATCTTCTTGATTCCGCCTTCCTCAATGGCCACATCTATCATGGTCGCACCAGCATCGAGGGCGTTCTCAATCAGTTCTTTGACCACAGAGAATGGGCCCTCGATGACCTCACCGGCCGAGATAAGCGATACTAGTTCTTGGTCGAGTGGCCTGATTCGTCCCATTCAGAACCCTCTGTTCCTGGCGCGGGAAAACTCTTCGATTCCGCCAACGAATGTGCTCTCTATCTGCACATCTTTGATCTTCATCGGGTCGATGGTCATGATGTCCTCGGACAGCACGACGAAGTCCGCCCGCTTTCCAACAGTTATGCTGCCGACAGTTCGTTCCATGAACACAGAGTATGCTCCTTCAAGCGTGTAGCAGCGCAGCGCCTCCTCCACACTTATCCTGACCTTGGGATTGGGGTGTGTCGTGGCGGCCCAGATGCCGTATAGGGGCCCGTAGGGCATCCCGTCTGACCCAAAGCATATCCTCGCCCCGTTGTCGAGCGCGACTCTAAACATGTTCATGCGGGACGTTCTGTCTTCTCCAAGCCGCTGTTCGTACAGTCCGCCGGGTCCCTGCCAGCGTCCCACAAAGTTTGGCTGCATGGACAGAATCAGGCCCAGGCTTACAGCCCGGCGTATCTGGTCCTTGGTCATCATCTCGGCGTGTTCGATTCTATGTCTCTGCTCCCTGACCAGTGCTCTCCTCTTCTCACTCAATCCCTCGAAGGCGCTCAACAACGTATCGATGGCCCTATCACCAATGGCGTGTGTCACGGTCTGAACGCCGTTGTCGATTGCCTTGGCGAGGAACCGTTTCATCTTCTTCTCTTCAATGAAGAGCTTGCCCACGTTCTCGGGGTCGTCAGTATAGGGCTCCGAGAGGTATGCAGTCCGCGAGCCTATCGAGCCGTCCATGAAGCTCTTGACGCCTCCTATACGGAACATGGGTCCTCCAAAGCCTGACGTGAGACCGATGGAGGTCATATGCTTCAGCTGTTCCGCACGAGGGTTGACCACGTATCTTGCCGTCAGAAGTCTCTTGCGTTCGCAGTCCGAGATAGGTCTTATCTGGTCAGGCCGAACGTTGTCTACGACGGTTGTGATGCCGTGAGAGTTTGCAAGTCGTGAACCCCGTACCACAGCGTCACACAGTTCCTCGTAGTCCATGGGAAACTTGTCATGCATTCCCTCAATGTCCCTGAAGACTCCAAGCGGACGTCCCTTCTTGTCCTTGAGAACACCCTCGTGATCCATCGGGAACTTGAGTTTCTCCATCGCGGGTGTATTCGTCACGAGCATGTGCAGGTCAACCCTGTCGATGGCTATGGGGTGGTCTGTGGAGACCTCGTCAAGATCTTTCGCTGTTGGGTAACGACGTTCAGGCCAGAAACTCTCGTCCCAGTTGTATCCACGAATCCATCGGCCGGGTGGAGTCTCAGCTGCCCTACTGCGAAGAATCTCTTTCATATGTTCCAGAGACTCTGCACCTGAGAGGTCCACGTGGCCCCTCTGAATGCCTGCAAAAGTCATGTGGGTGTGCGCATCCACAAAGCCGGGTACCACCGTCTTCCCGCCAAGGTCTATGACCCTCTTTGCCGACTGGACTAGGTCTATGACGGCAGTCTCACTGCCCACGACAAGGAACTTGTAGTTCTTCACGGCTATGGCGGTCGCCCGTGGGTTCTCCGGGTCCATTGTAATGATGTTGCCGTTGAACACCACAAGGTCTGCTTCGAGGTTCATTGAGAACGCACACTCACAGCTCCCAACGCAGCCATATAGATTCTTGGTTCATCACAGCTTGCTATACATGACCTCCGCCCGAACATTCGGAGTCTAGCGCGAAACCTTACGCACCTTCTCCCAATCGGCGAGAAACCTCTTGATTCCGACATCCGTGAGTGGGTGATTCACCATCTTGTCGAGAACTGCGGGTGGCATGGTGACTATGTCTGCGCCAATCAGGGCCGCCTCATATACGTGAACTGGATGCCTGACACTTGCCACAATGACCTCGGTCTCAAAGTCGTAGTTGTTGTAGATCTCCACGATGTCGGACACAAGTTGCATCCCGTAGTGGCCCACGTCGTCGAGTCGCCCGATGAACGGCGAGACAAACGTGGCGCCAGCCTTCGCTGCGAGGAGGGCCTGATTTGGACTGAAGACAAGAGTCACATTCGTCTTTATTCCCTCCTCGGCACACATCTTGACGGCCTTGAGACCCTCCCACGTCATGGGGATCTTGATTGCTGCGTTATCGATCCAGCCGTTGAGCTCTCTCGCCTCCTTCATCATACCTTCCGCGTCTTCGCTTACGACTTCTAGGCTGATGGGCCCCTTGACGAAAGAGGCAATCTCCTCAACAATCTGACGGAAGTCTCTTCCCTCCTTGGCAACGAGCGTGGGATTTGTGGTCACGCCGTCAACCATGCCGCGCTCATGTGCCCTCCTGATGGCTTCAACGTTGGCTGTGTCGATGAAGAACTTCATTCTGACTCACTCCATTCCCTGTACTACACTCTTTAGCTCCCGAACAGCCCCCTCTATGTCCTCCGCCCCGAAGACAGCTGACCCTGCGATGAAGTGCCTTGCGCCTGCTCTGTATAGGTCAGCGATATTCGCGTTTGATACACCGCCATCGACCGCTATCACTACATCGGGCTTCTCTTCATCGAGAAGCCTTCTGAGCTCTGCGATTCTCTTCAGCGATGAGGGAATGAACTTCTGGCCGCCAAAGCCTGGACACACGCTCATGATTAGTACGGTGTCCACATAGTCGAGTAGGGGGCGAACGGTCTCAAGAGGTGTTCCCGGGTTCAGGGTGACTCCTGCACGAACACCAAGGTCCGCGATCAGCTGAACGGTTCTGTAGATGTCGTAGGGCGCCTCGACATGAGGGTAGATCAGGTCGGCCCCCGCCTCAATGAATTTCGGGACGTACTTGTCAGGATTCACAATCATCAGGTGGACGTCGAGCATCACATCAGTGATCTCGTTCAGAGTTCGCACTACCATCGGACCGAACGAAATGTTGGGGACGAACGTGCCGTCCATGATGTCGCAATGCAGTGCGTCGGCTCCGCCCCTGATGGCGGCCAGCACGTCCTGTTCGAGCCGAGCGAAATTGGCGGAGAGTATTGAGGGGGCGATTATGGACTTCACGGAAGAGGTCTCCGAGAGTTCGTTCTCACGGCCAGCGTAGGCTCGCAACAATTAAGCGTTGCGGCCTGCTAATGTTGACATAGTGCGCATTCTGTAGGGTATGCTCTTCGTGCCTCGTTTCTCCGGCCAAGTAGACGCAACAACGGCTCTGCAACAATACATGTTTGCTGGGCAAGAGCTCCTACAATCGTGGATTGTCATGGCTCCTGTTGCAGTACGGCCGGACAGACGCGTCACAATATGTCAGATAGCTTGTCACGTACTAGGTCGAGGACGGCTTGGCTCATCTCGATGGCACGTCTCACTTCTGCCTCGTCAGTATAGTACCTTGAGGGGATCCCTCCGGGTAGGCCGTTCGGATAGCGAGTACGGATGTAGCAATCATCGAGGCGACCAGCAGGAGAAATCCTTTCGAAGTTTCTATCGAGGTCTGAGGCCGTTGCAACAAGATTGCTTACCGAGTACGTCAGTAACGGGCCAACGCCTCGGTGATATAGAAACGCCTTGAGAGCCTTCTCAGCGCTCTGTTGGCTCAAGTACAGCGCCAAGTAATATCGGCGCATTGTCATCAGTTTCTTTGCGTCGTCGAGTTCGTCCGATGCTCGGAGGAACCATCTCTTTGCTTCGCTCCAAGAGTCACTGCTCATACAGCACCTCTCCTCTGGACACGACTTCGCGAAGAAAGATACTCACAGGAAGGTCCGCTTCAAGCTCTCTCTCGTTGAAGATCAGGATATCACAAGCCACGCGTCGAACTACGGCGTCATTCATTCGGTCACGCCACTGCTTGCTGTTCGTATCATCCGGCAAGATGACAAGCAGGTCCATGTCACTCCAAGGACGGATATCACCTGTGACAAGAGAACCGAACAGTATGACTTTCTTGGCGCCCAGCGCGACAAGCTCGTTGACAATCCGCTTGAGTTCGCTGCGGAGCTGGTCCTCTCTTTTTCTACACTGCTCGCGATACTCTTGCAGGAATGACATGATGTTCAGTCTGAGTACGCACGCATCGCAAATGAAGTTGACCGTCTGAATTAGTTTCTTCGCTTGATCTCTTCTTGCATCTCCTTGAGTGCAAGCAACGCCTCGATTGGTGTCGTCCTGTCGAGATCCATGTGGCGAATCCTCTCCACAATGGGGTCTTCGACGGTGAGGGCCTCCAACGTGGTCTGCATGGACTCCTCTGGTTCTCCAGTGGCCTCGCTCAGAACGACGTTGTTCTGACTCTCAAGGCGCGACAGGATCTCTCGTGCTCGCTGAATGACAGGCTCGGGAACGCCTGCGAGAGCGGCGACATGAACACCATAGCTCTTGTCCGTCCCACCATCCACGACCTTGTGTA
>QMYR01000045.1 GCA_003662765.1 Candidatus Thorarchaeota archaeon | reverse complement strand
AATGATTTCGTTTATGTGTGTCGTTGCATGGAACATGCAAGTCGAACCGCTGGGATGTGACATGGCTGAGCTTCCCGCTGAAGAGATTAAGATTGTCGAGTTCACCGAGGAGGACGCCGAGGAGATCTCGGAGCTGTTCAGGACAGTCTGGCCCCTTGAGACCGACTATCCAGAATCTTGGCGAAAGAAACGCATGTATACTCCCGAACAGATTATTGAAGAGATGCGGTCGGGGTATCACTACTTCGGTGCCCGGCTAAGAGGCAGGATTGTGGGAGTGTATAAAGCGAAGATCACAGAGAAGGGTCTGTACGGAGAGCATCAGACGGTCCTGCCCTCATGTAGAAGTTCTGGTCTGGCCAGTGCCATGTACATTCAGTTCGCAGAATACGCTCGTGCACACGGCTGCAAGAGGAATTACTGCAATATATTGGTCGGGAATAAGGTCGGAGAACGTCTCATGCGGAAGTTTGGTTTTCGTCCTTGGGGGGAGCCGTACGAACAGGACGAGGGAATGCTTGTTCAGATGTACGAGCGCATCCTCGACGAGAGTGTGGAGGCGGATGATACGCCGCCCACCAAGAAAGAATAATAGTGCCCCGACCGCGGTCTCCGTTGTTCCATGTTGGAGGCATTATCATATTGGAAACCCACCCGATAATCGTTGATGGAGATGAGATCGATACTGGCACGTACGTCCTATTCCCAGACATGGATCGTGTCGTTGCTGAGCCTGGTCTTGCAATTGCCCTTCAGCTTCGTGACGCATCCTTTGGACAGAGGCTCGTGTTCGCGCGTCTACCACGACTGATCCCTCGTTCGACTCCGGAGATGCGCTATCTTCGGGACTACAGGGCTGCCCATGGCGTTCCGCGATACACGAGAGATGAGCTGGACGAAGTCATTTACGCAAAGGTATCACAGGCCAGAGATTCAGACATCGAGAAGGCGATTGCTGCCGGACACCGTGACCACGATCGACTCTTCAATCCGTTTCGCGTTGATGGGATGGGGCTGTCACTTGACGACCGTGTGGATGCACTTTATAATGCGGGCCTAGCAGTCAAGGACCACTTCAGGGAGATTCGCGAGATATCTGTGAGAGAGGGTGTGCCAATAAAGACCTTTGAGTGGACATGGTCCATGTTCACTGAATATCTTGAGCGTGAGACCTTCGAGCTGTGGGGCGAGGCCCTAGATGTGGTTGAGGCACCGGGGCGTGATGGAGGGAGGAACTACCGCTTCAGAGAACCCTTCGGGATCACCTGTTTATTCACTCCGTACAATTCGCCTCTTGCGCTGGGGATACTAAGTATCACCTCATCGGTGCTGGCCGGCAACGCCACTATCCTAAAGCCCCCAAGCAAAGTGCCGCTCAGCACCATACTGTTGGGCCGAATCTTTGTTGACTACTTCAACAGCACCGGACTGCCGGGAGGCATGTTTCAGGTCCTCACGGGTGGTGGCAAGCGCATGATGCGGCGGTTCTTGGCCGACTCACGCGTCGGGGCAATTGTCTGGTACGGCGATAGTGACACAGGAATTGAGTTATGGGCCGAGGCCGTAAAGCGGCGGATTCAGATGGCACCAGAACTTGCCGGCAGCGACGCCTGTCTGGTTTGGGGCCGTGACGTTGACCTCGAGTTCGCGGCAAGAATGATTGTAAAGGGACGGTATCTCGGAAGCGGTCAAGCCTGTATGGCCGTCAAGAGGGTACTTGTGCAGGAGTCGCTTCACGACGAACTTGTTCGCCTCATTGTCGAAGAGGCAGCCTCCTTGAAAGTGGGTCGGCCATCGGATCCTGAGGTCGGTCTTCCGCCAGTTGGCCTTACTGCTCTGTATCTGCTATTGGATCAGATGGAGGATGCCCGGGCCAAGGGCGCAAGGGTGATGACAGGAGGATACAGATGCAACTACTTGGGTGAGAAGGATCCTGCAGGTTTCTTCTACAGGCCGACCGTGCTCACCGATGTTAGCCCGGACATGAGAATTATGAGGGAGGAAGTGTTTGCACCAGCTCTGCCAGTGCTGGCCGTGAAGAGTGTGGACGAGGCCCTGAAAGTAGCGAACAGCTCACGATTCGGATTGAGGTCGTCTGTGTTCTCTGATGACCCAGCGGTGCGGTTAGAATGGGTCAAGGGCATTGAGGCAGGTGGAGTGCTTGTGGGTCAGGACCACCTCTACTTTGACCCCCACATGCCCCACTTGGGCGGGTACAAAGACTCGGGGATTATTGGGGCGAAGTACTTCCCGGTCATGCTCACACGGATGAAGTACGTCCATGTGGGACCGGATGTGACCCTACTATGAGCGAGGACTCAAGTCCCGTCGATCAAGGCGACACAGAACGTATAAAGGCCCAGGCCCGAAGAGTGGCCATCCGCGTGCTGAATCGCTTTGCTCAGAGCACAAAGTCGATGCACGCCGTGCTTAGGGACTTCCTACGCGAAGAGCATCCTGAAACAGACCTGTTCATGATGGTGCAGGCTCTGACCATGAGCACGGTACGATATCTTAACACAATTGACTTCGTCATTTCCCGCAGCAGACCGCCAATCGTTGCAAAAGAGCTGCCGGGCCTTGAGCGCAGCGCTCTTCGACTGGCGGTGTACGAGGGTCGTTGGCTCAGGACGCCGTTGAATGTGCTGGAATCAACGTACCTAGAGAACTACGAACACTTGCGGCCTGCTCTCTCACGAGCAGTGAGTGCTCCACTCAACAGGCTCACCGCACGCCTCAGTGAGGAAGAGCGTCTTGGTGTATTGTATTCGCATCCAACCTTCTTGGTGTCCACCTTGATAGAGCATCTGCCACGTGATGAGGTAGTGGACCTTCTTCGTGCAGACCTTGAGCCACGAACCTATTATGTTCGACCAAATCTGTTGAGATTCAATGCTGTAGAGATGGTGGCATCGCTCTTGGAGCAAGGGATTGACACAGTTCCAGACCCGGATGTTGAGGGCCTGTTCAGAGTGGTGGAGGGAGCCGATAAGATTGTACGTTCGAGCCTGTTCAAAGAGGGCAAGATTCTAATCCAAGACAAGGCAAGTGTTCTCACAGTCAGAGCTTTGGATCCGAAGCCGGGTGAGACTGTCTGGGACGCGTGTGCAGCGCCTGGGATGAAGACGCAGGCGATCTGGGAGATGATGGGTCGAGAAGGTCGGCTGGTGGCGTCTGACATTCACGAAGGCCGTCTTCGCGCGGCTGTCGAGCGGGCGGCAAGTCTCGGCTACTCCGATGTGTGCTGGATTCGCACCGATGCCTCGACCGCTCCTGTGAGAGAGGCGGACAAGATTCTCATTGACGCACCCTGTACATCAACGGGAATACTCCGGAGTCGACCGTCATTCAAGTGGAGGCTCAACAAGAGAGTGCTAATGGGAATAATGTCCATTCAGCACAAGATTCTAGACGGTATTGTCAGTTCCTACGTCGGTCGGCCTGGTGTTCGTATTCTCTATGCAACGTGTTCGTTGTTACCACACGAGGGTGAGTCCCAGATTGACTCCCTCCTGAGCAGTCACAGCATCGAGCTATTGGATGTTCCAATCAAGGGAGCGTCACCGGGATATTCCGGGTTCGAGTGTTCTGACAAGGTGCGTCGTTTCTTTCCCCACAGACATGACACCAGCGGCTTCTTCATAGCGCTGTTCGAGATTGTGTGAATTCACATCCCACTCATCACTCTGCGGTATACGGAGTCCATGACTCTTCGAGCGAACTCCTTGTCATCCTTGAACGCGAATGGTATCTTGAAGTAATCCTTTCGGGCCTTTTCTATGGCCTCCTTGTCCCTGCTCACAAGACCGCGGAAGACGAGCTTCGTCCAGTTGAAGCATGGATCCTCGTGAAACTTCTCCTTGAAACCGGACTTCTCAGCAATCTGTGTGAGATACTCGATGCCCTCTTTCGGTCTCCCAAGCATCAGATCGGCCAAGGCACCCATACAGGCGAACACTATTGCGTTTTTCACTATGCCTGACGCGATGTACTTCTCTGCTCCCTCTTTGTATTCTTTGGACTTCTTTGCGTAGAGTTGTCGCCCATCAACCACGAGGATGTCCTTTGTCTTCTCCTCTCTCTCTACTCTCTTGAGTCCGCCCCCACTCAGCACCGCAGCCTTCAGTTCAGCCTGCATGCTTCTCATCGCATCATCGGCCTTGAGCTTTCTTGCGGTCCTAATCATTCTACGACCGGCCTTCACCAGCTCCTCCTTGACAGCTGGGTTGTCAAGGGCAGGGTCCCCTCTCTCCAGACCATTCTCGTAGACCGACCGTGCATACTTGAAGAGCTCGTATGCTCTGCTAATGAGATTCACGTCCACAGCGAAGTTGATGCCACTCACTACCGCCATAATGGCGTTGTCGGTCTCCCCCAAGTTCTCGAACTGTGTTGCCGCCTCAACAATCCACAGAAGGGCCTCCGTGCTCTGCTGGGCAATCAACTCCTTGCCCTTCAACAAAGAGCTGTACGCATCGATGCATATCACCGACTGATCAATGTCGGAGCACTTGACGGCCACCTCGCTGCTAGATATCAATTGGTTTCGGAGTGCGCACGAAAACCCTGACTTATCGTGTCTTAGCCAGGAACAGTACTCTGATGTCCCCACTGTCGCCTTACACCTCTCGTGGTATCAGGTACATACTCAGCCTAAAAAGGAATTCACGCTGTATCGATAATCTTAACAGACCAGAGTTGGGCGGTTGTCGGCGAGGCACGCGCAATGATTGACGATGACGCAGAGCTGGCCGAGATTCGCCGGAAAAAGATGACCCAGCTATTAGCACGCGAGAAGAAGCTCCGTGAGGAGCGCGAGCGCGAAGAAAAAGTCAGTACTGAACGTGCCAAACTCCTCAACAGGTTTCTGGCACCCGACGCAGCGTCATACTTGGAGGGTCTGCGGCAGAGAGAGCCAGCGGTTGCCAAGAGAGTTGAGGATGTCTTTCTCTACCTGATAGCATACCGTGGCATTCGTCAGATGTTCAGCCAACTCGATGTTAGGTATGTGGAACGCCAGATCAAGGGTGAGGGCCCGCGGATACGGATAGAGCGGGATGGCGAAACAAAGGACTTTGGAGCCTATGTCCGCGAGGCAATAAAGAAGGGCTCTGACGAAGACTAGGCCAGAGCCTGTGCTCTTGCTTTCCACTGTCTTATCTTGTACTGAAGGTCTTCGAGGTCCCCTTGGCTTGAACGCCATGTATTTGCGGTTCGACGCATCTCAAATATGAGCGCACCTCCCCTAGCCAGCTTTTGCTCCAGTATGTCGACAGCGGCCTCGAGTGCCTTCGAAACATTCTCGTGACCTTCGGCCCTAGCCACAATCTTCTCAAGTTCGTCAAAGATCTGTTCTGGGGGTGAGTGTTGCCATTTCTCGACGGGGACCTGCGCCTCGCGGTACTTCTTGGCAGGAATAACGACCCCATTCTGATCGACCTCTACCTCTCCTTCTGCTTGGAGCTTGTCAACGGCCTCCATCACGGCGGAGATATCGGCCACAAGCATTGCAGCTAGATCTTCAACCTTGGCTCTGCGTTTCTGCAAGACTATGGCGAGTATCCTAAATCTTGGATCACCCGCCTCCATGAGAGCCTTCTTCAGAGCGTCAACGGCCTGTTCCTTTCCAGTGACGACATCCATCGCTGCAGCAGAGAGGCGCTCGATTCGACCCTTGAGTTCTCTGATGTCAGCATGGGCCTTGTCAATCTCGGTCTGCAGCTGCGAGCAGTCATGTGCGAATCCAGGTGAAGCTCGTACGACAGGCTGGTCTGAACGCATGTCCTGCACATGCTGTCCCATTGCTTGGAGCGCACCTTGCATGCGTCTGAGTTCCTCTCTCAGGCTCTGAATCTCTGCGTTTTTCTGTTCAATCACTTCCTCTAGCTCGTGCACCTGCTGACTCAGCTTATTTGCTCTCTTGACGCTGCCACTAAGCTGCACTTGGAGTGTTTCGATTCTCTGGTTGAGCGCGGCAATCTGCATGGTCTTCTCTCGTAGTCGTGTCATCATGTCGTCTGACATTGTTCAGTCCCGTACATCGTCATATGACGAGCAATAAAAAGGGAATCGCGTATCTCTCCGCAAGGGTGCATTGCCATGCGATTATTCGATGCCCACACCCACCTCGATATGCCCCACTACAAGAACGATCTCGATAAGGTCATCAAGCGCGCCTTGGAGGCCGGCGTAGAAGGCATGGTGTCATGCTCCGTGGGGCCAGGCTCCTTTAGGCGCACCTTGGGCATCGTCAAGAAGTACAAGGGGATTGTGTTCCACACCGCCGGAACATTGGTATCCCAACTGACAAGGGAGGACGCGGACAAGATCATCTCTCTCTCACGGAAATACTCCACAGAGCTGGTTGCGATTGGAGAAGTAGGCCTTGACTACTATTGGGTGAAAGATCCGGCTGGTCGCAAGGCACAGGAGCCATTGTTCCTAGACTTCATCGCTCTTGCCGAGGAGCTGGAGCTACCAATTGTGATACACTCTCGAAAGGCAGAGGCCGAGGCGGTCACAATCCTGGAACAGAACTTTGACGGCCCTGTTCTCATGCACTGTTTTGACGGGCCTCCTGAGGTCGCCGAACGGGTGCGCGACAATGGATGGTACATCACGTTGCCTGCAAACTTCGGGCGTTCTCGCAGGCGAGTACATGCGGCCAAGATACTGCCTCTGGAGCAGATCATGCTAGAGACAGATGGCCCGTATCTCTCTCCAACAGGGGAACGAAACGAGCCCGCCAATATCCGATACGGTTGCGAGACACTCGCTGACGTACTGGAGATGGAGCCTGAAGAAGTCGCTCGTGCGACTACACAGAACGCTCGGTCTTTCTACCGTGTCTGACAATGACCGACACTGCCATATGCGTTCGATTACTTGATTCAATGGGGCAATCTTGGTTATGCATACTCGCAGGTTTATCGACCCGGACCCGGGAACTCTAAAGGACCCTGTGGCAGTAGTCGGTCTTCCCGGCATTGCAAACGTGGGTCGAATAGCAGTCGAAACACTGGTTCACGAGCTCAACGCCGAGCTGGTCTTGCAGTTCTTTAGTGATGACTTTCCCCCTCGTGTGCTGGTGCGGGACGGCATCTCGGAGATTCCAAAGTCCTCACTCTATCTGTATCGCGCCGCACCAGACGAGCCGCATGACCTTGTGATTCTGACGGGGGACTATCAGCCAAGTTCGAGCAAGGGGGTCTTTGAGTATGCGGACTTTGTCGTACAGAACTTCGTGACACTGGGAGTGCGCACAGTCTTGGCTCTTGCCGCATACGAACAGGACTATCAGGCCTTCTTCGAGTCCTTTCCAGCAGCGCCTAGGGTCTACGTGTCAGCAAGCAGTGATGGGCTCTTGGAGCGAATGTCTGGGGAGAGTGGTGTGATCAGAATGAGTCAGGGAGCGATCAATGGTGCTAACGGGTTCATTCCCGGCTGGGCGGCGACAATGTACGACATGGATGGAGGCTGTTTCTTGGGCGAGACGATGGGAATGATCAAAATGGACTATCGGTCGGCCCAGCGTGTACTGGAGGTGTTCAGCTCTGTGGTCGGTCTGAAGGCATCATTCGATTCTATTGCTCGGGAGGCAGAGCGGGTCGAAGACTTCATCGAATGGGCAAAGAAAGAGCTGGAGCGACGATTCGAGGAAGGCGATGAGAGCGAGAGTCCATCTGATCGATACATTGGATGACGAACAATCTGTTCGTGCTGCTATTCCACAACTTCCGGGCTGAGAATGTCTGTTATCAGCGCCTGACTGTCCAAGTTGATGTAGAAATAGTGGTCCTTGTGCTTTACCTTTACTGTGACGGGAAAGCGTTTGGCACCGATGACGATGTTCGGTGGAACTCTAAGAACAGTCTTCCGCCCACACACCGGGCACTTGGCATATCTCTCAAACACAATGTTTCACCTGTTGATTCGCCCCTCCATCCGGCTATGGAAACTTCACTTTCGACTGCTCGCTTAGCACGAGAGTCGTATCAAAGGCTTCCGGCTTCTGCAGTGCGCTTGTGAACACGGCAATAATGTCCGTTGGTTCCATCGTTCTTATTCTCTCAGAATCGGTACCGACTATTCGAAGGTTCTGGTAAACACCTGACTCGGCCAGAATTCTGAATGGGTCTCCGTCTTGCTTTCCCTCCACCACAAGAAACTTGTCGAAGTCCTGAAACTCGTCTTTCGGTCCCCTCAGGCTTGCTCTGATTCGTCGGACACGATCCGATTGGAGAACATTGTCCAGAAGATACGCCCTTATGATTCTGTTTCCGACCTTTCTTCTGATATCCACGAACTCCTCAGTGGACCCGTCTGCCATTTTCAGCTTCCACGTTTGCTCGCTCGACACTGCACCACCGTCGTTACTTCTGCTAGGTGCCGCAATATAGAGATTGTCTGCTCATACTCCTCTCCCACGCGCGGAATATCTTTATTTGCTCGTTAGGCAATCACTCCATCACTCTTTGGCTGGAGTGAGCCCTTATGTTGCAGACAATCGACATGGCCATCCGCGAAGTGCACATTGGCCTATGGTTTCTCGTCGTCGGCTATTACTTCTTTCTATTCCTGTTCCTGTTGTTCTTCAGATGGCGTACGACAAGGAACCCGTTCCAGTTCGCCATGTCCCTCTTCTTCCTATTGTTGGCTGTGGGACGTGTCTTTTACTTCATAGGCGACTTCTACGCGGATTCCACTTCATTGTACGGCTCTCTACCATCCTTGGGCATCACTCCCTTGCTGCCTGATAGTACGCCTTGGCTTAGCATGGGTGCTTTCTTCCAGTGGATGGCACTGGCGACCCTATCGGCAACAGCTGGGTTCATGATATTCGGCCAACGGTGGGCTGAGATCCTCTTTGCAGTGCCAGCTGTCATAATCGGGATTGTCTTGGCAGTGGTTCCGATGGATGCCTTCACTAGACAGGTGATCTCGGGAACTGCGGGCCCCATCTACGCACTGTTCATTCCGCTGCTGTTCTGGTATCTGGCGTGGCAATCGGGGGGAATCCTCAGACGCTCCAACTTCGTCCTCGGCCTCGGCTTCCTCATACTGTTTGCAGGCCGCGTTATGCACGCGGGACGTCATTACCTCGCGAGTGCTATCTTCGGGACCTATACGATTCCGGGGATACTGGCGCCTGGCCTGATAGTGATCAGTCTCATACTGATAGCGGTAGGCAATGAGTGGGGCCAAGCCCAATAGGCCTCCTTGGTACATTGTCAGTGTCACGAAATGCCGAGTGGCTGGCGCACGATTCCTACTGGTCGTGCAACAGAAAATACGGTGAAATGTATCGTCGATGGTACTCAGATAGAGCCTGTGGGGCTCAGCCGATTTCTTTCCAAGTGAGCATCTTCATATCTTCGAGAGTGTGAAGTGCCTTCTGGACATCTTTCAGGTGTTTGCCAAGCTGGTCTGCGATCGCCCGGGCAGTCAGCTTGCCTGTGCACATCTTCGCAACGTCATATGTGTTCTGATCCATCTGACCAAGGCGAACCAGCATGGGCGACACCTTCCCCTTGAGAACGGGTACGAGAATCTTCTTCTCAGATGCTTTCCCGTTCTTGGTTATCTCATCAATCGTTTCCTTGAAGATCTCAAATGGCTCGAGATTGCCATCCCATTCCTGAAGAATATCACCGTATTGCTTGACAAACGCATTGTTGACATCTGCCAGAATGGCCATCGCGGCATTTGTGTCGTCTGTCTTGTCAACAATGGCGGCGACGATCACATTATTCTTCAGGGAGAGACAGATGTCAAAGGCGCCGAAATCAATGACATGAACACGGTTGCCAGAACTCAATTCGCGACCGAACTGGATCAGGGCGGTAAGAAACCCGCTGATGAGGTTTGGGTCCATATCCGCTTCGCCGTACTTTCTGTCTAAGACGCAAAGGCCGCTGTCTGCTATCAAGATGTAGATCACTTGAATCAATGCCGGGATCTCTCCCTTCTAGAACATCTTGAACGTCTACTACTCTTTGCTTTATATCAATTCTCGTGGTCTGTCCGTCCTCGCCGGAGAGCTTTTTACGTGACTGGTTTGTCCTCGGACTGGTGAAGGCATTGGACACAGCAAAGGACCCCCGTATTCTTGTTGTAGAGGATGCCATCGGGCGGCTTGGCAACATAGTTCGGAATCGGAGATTGAAGGTCCATCTCGATTATGGCACGTTTGCTAATGCTCTGAAGAGTCTGGAGAGCACGTTCTACGAGGTGAAGTATTCGTATGCCGAGCCTGGACAGCTGGCCGAATTGCCGGCGACAAGAAAGATTGTCGAAGAGATCTCACGAATGGGGACGACTATAGAGTCTGCTGTGTCGTCGGCGAACTACAGACCGAAGACTGTGGGTGAGCGTCTGGCCCTGTCCGAGTTCAGATACGGGGTCCGCACCGTGGAGGGACTACCGCGTCGTTTGGCATTACCTGATGACCCCGCATTCGCAGTTGACATCATCGCAGTTGAGGTGACCCAAGTTTCCAAAGTCGAAGGGTCTGATAAGTTGACACTGTGCCGCTGTACGGATGCAGCAAGAATATGGACAATAGTGACCAACATTCAAAGAATCAAGCCGGGCACACGATTGCCCGCAGCGGTACTCCCACCTACGGAGATGATGGGCGTTGTTAGCGAAGCTATGTTCCTCGGCGGCGACCCGTTGCCAGAGGATACTACTCTCGGTCTTCTTTCCGCCCCACCTGAGGCGGCTCTCAATCAGGCTAGGGGACAAGTCATGGCTCTAATCAAGAGGTTGGCATGATGGTAGATCTCAGGAATCTTCAGACAATGCTCGACAAGTTCGAAAGAGAACGCGGCTGGAATAGGTTTCCGGCATCTCTGGTGTTTGCTCACCTCATAGAAGAGCTGGGTGAGATATCACGCTACATAACGGTCGAAGAGGGGTACAAGATTGTTGGCCTAGGCCATGAGGCTCCCGACAGGCGTTCTCTAGGTCGGGAGTTCGCTCAGGTCTTCTCTCTGTTTATTCAACTTGCCAATCACTTTCAAGTGGACTTGGAGGAGGCTGTCCTCAGAGAGATTGAGATTATGCGGAATCGTTTTCCTGCTGAGGAATGGGCCAAGAGAATGAATGGGCATCAGTCCTGACGAATCGACTCTATCCCAAGGGCTGTCGTCGCGCGAATGACACTCTCTCTTGTTCTGACCACATTGTTGACAAAGTCATTCATCTCTTCGGCATCCTTCACCTTCACTATCAGAAGGATGTCGAACTCTCCCATAGTGAGCCATGCCTCTGCGACACGCCCGTCCTTGATAAAGTCCTTCACAATCTCCTCGTCTGTCCCAGGTGCTACAGAAACGCTCACAAACGCCGTGACCATCGCCGTTCCCCTCTCATTGACGACCGTGCGTCTGCTCTCAGATGATGCTGCCAAAAGCGTGTTGTCGCGTGGAGTGACTAGCTACAATGAGCGGTAGTCTACTTCAGTTTGCGCTGCGCATCGAGCGCTTTCTTTGCCATGTCTTCGAGGTCCTTTGTTGCTGCTAGGAGACCGAGTGCTCTGTTTCTGACAACTGTGATATTCTTCTCCTTGGCCCACTGCGCGAGACCTGTCACAAGTGGCCCCAGCGCGGTTCGTGCGGCCTCCACAGTGCCCACGGCCTTGCCAAGCAGCTCAATTGCTTGTTTGGGCTTCATGCTCGCCTCGGCAACTCGCAACCAGACCAATGCGTGTATCATGTACAATGAATCGAGCATGAGCGTTGGCGACTTCGGGTTCTCCTGCACCTTCTTGATGAGCCTGTCCTGACGTGTTTCAAAGACCTCCTTGAAGTATCCGAAGGCCTTCTTGTAGTTGCCCTTGTCAAGCTCAATGATGCCCCTCTGAAGTTTCTCATCGGTTTCAGACAATGTTGTGGTCTCCTGCCTCCAGTGGTCTGGTGTTCCTGAACACTACTACGATACTATTATGGCTTTCTGCTTTGGCTTTCATCGCTCCGGCTCTTCGTCTTTCGCCGTGCTCCCTATCCACGTGATGCCGGGCGGTACGTACCATGGGTGTGGGGGCCCTCATAAGAGTCTGGTAGGACCATGGCTCTCCAAGTTCACTTGAGAAATGACAAGCGGTATGAAACATCTCTTCATGATTTGCAGGATGGCCGCTTCTGGTCTGCAACAAATCTCGTAAGTTTTATCATGCCGTGTGCTGTCCGCTGTTTGTTCCGTTACCGTGCTGTGGACTCGTGTGACGAAAGACGGAGAGCTGTATCATGGTCAAGACCACGTTCACATTCCAAGAACTTAAGCGGACCAACCATCAGGAGATCAAGGAGCTTCAGAACCGCAAGTTCAGGGCATTCATCAGATATCAGATTTGGCCCAACCACCCGTACTACCGGCGGCTCTTCAAAGAAAATAGCATTGACCCGTTCAACATCACACGCATTGAAGACTGGGAGAAGTATCAAATTCCCCTCGTCCGCAAGGTGGACTATAAGGACAACCTCCGAGACTTCGTCCTCAATCCGTCGGAGGTCGATGGGTCTGAGCGGCCCCCCTCCGAGGTTGTCAAGAACCTGATGACCTATGCTCGCGAGTCCGGCAAGAGCAATCTGTACTCCTTCATAAGGAACAACGGCATCAAGGTCAAGCTTCATGTGGGCGGGGCAAGTGCCATGGAACGCATCAGGGAGCGACTGACCTACATATATGCTCCCCTCCAGTTCTGGCTCAGTTCTGGTCGTGCGTCTGGCCTCCCATCGCCTGTATTCCTCACGAGGTACGACAATGATTTGCTATATCGAAACTGCGTGAAGGTTGGCCAGATGGCAGTGGACCCGTGGGTTCCCACTGGCTGGGAACTTGTCAGCATGAACCTGTTCCCCTACGCTCCCCACCTCGGCTGGCACGCTGTGAACATGGGCTTGAAACAGATGTCGAAGTTTTACGTTGCAACAAGCGCTGGGGGTGCGATTCCCACGGCTAAACTCGTCGAGATGGCCCGTGTCTTCAAGGTGAATGGCTTTGCTGGTATGCCAAGCTACCTCCGCAACCGCTTCTTCCGTGCGATGAAGGAGATGGAGTATGAGGCTCCAGAAAAGGTCGTTCTGCTTCTTGCCGGTGAGAAGATATACTCGCCCATGGTCGACGACATGGTTTCAACATTGACCGAGAAGGGTGCCAGAGAGGTGAGAGTGATAGGTGGCTATGCCTCCTCAGAGAGTAAAGTGTCCTTCGCAGTACAGTGCGACTACCACGGTCCGTATCACAACGTGAGTCCGTTGGTGCTCTCTTTTGAGTTCGTGCGTGTCAACAGTGACGGAAGCTGGGAGTTTGTGGATGAGAATGAGCCGGGTCACGTGACATTGTTCCATCTGGATGGGACGGGTACTGTATTCGAGGGCTTCCTCCTCGGAGATGTGGCCTCCAAACACGAGTCTGGCAAGTGTCCCATCTGTGGCGTAGATGGTCCATTCTTCTGGGACATTGGACGGCAGAACGATGCGGAGGCTCAGATCGAGATTATGGGAATAAGCGAGAAGAAGATCAAGGGCGCGACAGTCAATCTCACGGCGTTGCGCACCGACCTGCTATCGGTGCCGGGCGTAGAAGAGATTCAGATTGAGGTTGCAAAGGAGGACATGTCAGATCCCTACAGCATGGATGTTCTCAATCTCTATGTTGCCCCACGCGACTCCACCAGCGGTCGTCATCAAGAACTGATATTGCAGCTTCAGCAGGTCACCAAGAATGCCACCGAGATCACCCCACGAGTGTTCATCCTGTCTTTTGAGGAACTTATGGAGAAGGCGGGGGAGCTGAAGTTCATGGAGATTGCGGATGTGAGACCCAAGCCGGCGTGAAATGCGAGCAGTTGCCCCCCGGCGTTGGAAACCGGACAGGTATCACGGGAGGACGCAGAATCTATAAGCAGACGGTTCTGTGTATCCCTCGAGGAGGATTCAGTAACTTGGCAATCGTTGACGACGGACCAAGCCCTGAACAGGGCTTTCCCGAACAGACCCAGTTTGTGCTGGGTGCAACAGGGATTGTATCAAGGACGTTCAGCCTGTGGTTCAGGAGGTTTCTGGAGTATACCCTGCTCGCAGGGGTGATTACATTTCTCTTCACACTCGTGCAGGCAGTGATTGTTTACGTGATACTTGGCCCTTCAGCACTCTCCCTTGTGACTGGGGGCTATGCCGATATCTTGTCGGTGCTCCTCGAAGTCGGCAGCTATGCGACGATGGGCACGGTAGCGGTGCTGCTGTTTCTCGTGATTGCCATCCTCGGCTTTGTGTTCTCTGCAATCGCGTCGGGGTCTGCGATGAAGTTGGCGCTTGACGACTACGGGAACCCAGGAGGGGGTAGCGTGGGCACCAGCTTCTCATTCGCACTGGCTCGGGTTGCCCGTCTGATCGGTATTCAGCTTGTGATTGGTGGCATCATGATGATTATCGTCTTGCCTGTCATCCTCGCGATGGCACCCCTGTTGCTAATGGTGCCACCAAATCCCGAGGCGGTTGTCGGCATGTTGATGGTCATGATGGTGGTGACACTGGTCGCTGTGATTGTCGCCTTCTACATATCTATTCGTCTTGCACCATCGCTGGCCGTTGCAGTTGCTGAGGATCATGGTGTTATCGACTCTATGAAACGGGCCTACGATTTGACTTCGGGGAACTTTTGGCATGTCTTCGGTTCTCAGCTGCTGATTGGGATAGTGGTTGCGATTATCGAGACTCTCGTTTCATGGCTGACGTTTCCACTGGTTTTCACTGTTGGGCCATGGGCCACAGTCATTTCCAGATTGATAGTTGCCTTATTCTTGAGTCCGATTAACCCAATCTTTTCGATAGTCCTGTATCGGGACTTGGCGGCGAGAGCTGAACAGAGAGCCGAGCAATGGTGGTGAATTGACGTGTGGGCTTTACGCCCCACGTCAACTATCTCTTGTATGCAGTT
>QMYR01000044.1 GCA_003662765.1 Candidatus Thorarchaeota archaeon | reverse complement strand
CCCGTCACGGTATACATTGTAGTGATCAAGGTCCTCTTCGGTGTTCGCATCCCAAGTCAGCTTTATCTCGGTATGCGATAGCGTTTCTGTTGTCAGGCCTGTGACCTTTGCAGGCGGGGTCGTGTCCGGCGGTGTTCCTCCACCGGCCTCGTCGACCGCAGCCTTGGCATTGACCTCACCATAACCGAAGTACTGGTCCCAGCCTGCACTACCGAGGTCCACTGAGGTCGTGTGGAGAATATCGCGGACCTCTGGTGGTGTGAGATCTGGATTGGCGGAAAGGATCAGTGCGACAACACCGGCGACCATCGGAGTGGCCATGGATGTGCCGCTCATTCGGTCATAGTTCTGACTGTATCCACCCATGAACCAGTAGTTCAGGGTTACGGTGTAGGTGGGCATGGTGCTGTATATGTCAACACCTGGTGCAACAACCTCCTGTTCTGGACCGTAATTGCTGAAGTCGGCAAGGTTGTGGTCAGAGTCAATTGCTCCCACTGCGATGGCATTGTCATAAGCTGCCGGATACGAGATAGTTCCCTTACCATCATTGCCCGATGCAGCCACCACTACGATGCCTGCATCATATGCGCGGTCTATCGCATCATCAAATGCTTGGTCATAGTCGCCTCCACCGAGGCTCATTGAGATGACATCCATCCCATTGTCAATTGCCCAATCGATGCCTGCGATTATATCGCTGGTTGAGCCGGATCCCCAGTTGTTCAGTACTCTGACTGCGTAGATTGACGCATGGGGCGCAACACCAATCACTCCCTCACCGTTATCCTCTGCAGCAACGATTCCTGCACAATGAGTTCCGTGTCCATTGCCGTCCTTGGGGTCGCTGTCATCGTCGACAAAGTCGTAGCCCCCCGCGTACACATCGTCAAGATCTGGATGGGTGTAGTCAATGCCTGTGTCCAAGATTGCGACTTTCACTCCGCTACCGTCAACGTTGCCCTGGACAACATCAACAGCATCCTCAGCACCGCCCCACACTTGTTCGGCATCAACATCATCCACACCCCAATCAAGAGTGTCTTGGAGGATGGACATCTCGTGGTCGAGCTGTATTGAACTGACAAACCACGCATGCTCCAGCATGTTGTACAGAAACACTGGAATTCGTGCAGCGATTCCATTGAGATTCCTGTATTCGTGGATGATGTCAATGCCGGCGACATCCACATCTACTCCCGGCTTGAACATGATTATCGCATTCACATACCGCGTTTTCGGTGCGCTACTGTGTATTGCTGTGATGGCAACATTAGACACAAGTAGCACCGATAGCAGCAGTGTCGCGAATAGTACTGCTCTCTCTCTACTTCTCATCTGCATCACCGAATGTCCGGCGTCACGCAGGACGAGTCTTGTAATACTCTCACCACAGATTGATGCGGTGATAGTCATGCAGGTTCTCACAATCCGATATTTAAGTACATGGTCAAACCTGCGCAGAACTGACCACTCACGTACTCCACCGCTTGCCAAATGTAAGGTCGTTCATCACTACTCGATTTCAGATAGAGGACCATTCACCATGTATTCTTCATCAACACGCCAGCCGGCTTCCGGAAACCAGTTCTCGTGATAGAAGAAGTACGTGTATGAAGAGTCCAGCTGCAACTGGAAAATCTCGACATGCTCTGTATGCTCCCAGAAGAACTCAGACAGCTCCGGTGCGAAGGAGGGTGGTGTCATAGTGAACAGAATGAAGTCGCTGCCATTTGTCACTCCCTTGGTTTCAAACGGCATGCGACCGGACTGCAGGAACCAGTGGAATGTTCGTGCATTTAACTCATCGTTGGGTCTGAACCTGCCTGCGATGATCTGTGGGTACGTGAGATCGAATACTGAACGATCATAGTACAATACATCGAGGGGCGCGAACTTCTCCCTGATTCTGTCGACCCGTCGAGATATGGTGGTGGGGTCTTTTCCATAGACTTGACTGAGTTCCTTATAGTTGACCTTAGAGTTGATGGTGAGTTCGCGCAGCAGTTGTAGGTCCAATGCGTCAAAGGGTTCGCTGGCAACACCCTTCTCATCTTCGGGCATGTTCCCAGGGCAATCTTCGATGAAGTCGGCCCATAGTGCCTCTACCCGACTGAGTCGTGTGCCTATTGCGGACTTTCGGCCGTAGGTGATGTCCCAGTCACTTCTCTTTATGTCCCATCGCTCCAAGTCGGCCTCCCCACCTGAAACGTATCTTGAGTCCACGAGCATATACTTTGCACACAGGCCGCGAGCCTCCACCTCGTCGTAGAGTTTCTTGATTGTGCTCTCGCCCCGCGGTGGGAGGTCAAACTGTGTGTAGAGCGCAGCACAACGCCCGAAGGCCACAACCCTATAGTGGGTATGAGGATGTACGTCACAGAGTTGTTTGAGCGCATTGAGTTTGTCGCGTGTATCAATCTCGCTAAAGAGGACATGATGGCGCACGAGCCCTAGCCTACTGGGAAGGTATGCGGCCTCAATCTCAGTCTGAGTGCGCTCACCTAGGAGCGGGTCGTTGATTCTCCTGTCAGGCCTGAGGATCTTTCTCTCTTTGAGCGCCCGCACTCGCAGCCTCACAGTTTCTGGTGCCACGCCCACTCTCTCTGCAATCTTTGCGTTACTGAGCCTAGGTTGTTGCTTTAGCGTAAGGAGTATGAGGTAGTCTTTCAAGTCCAGATTGCCCGTTCTCACCGTGGCCATCGTTGCTCTCCTCTGCGCGTCCTGCTGTCCAAGGGTCTAATGCGAGGGTCATACGGACGCCGTCGTGTAGGCTAACACACCCCGAAAGTGGGCTCTCCTCCCTCACTCCCCCCTGGCGGGTCGAATGTATAGTGTGCCGTGTCTGTGGCAGTGCCTGGGGTCAATAGAAGCGCTTGGACGTGAACTGTGTAATCACCTGATTCTGTGGCATGATTGTAGAACATGTTGTACGTATAGACTGTGTCGACCCACGCGAGTACATACACTAGATAAGTATAGTTCTCGCCTGAGGGCAGTTGTAGAGTGATCAGGTATCCGAACTCGTAGTAGAGATGATACCCCAGGTCAAAGCGAAGGATGACAAGGACATCATCCTCGTAGGCATCAGAGTCGATGTCTGTATAGGTGGCATCAACGATTGTCACTGTGATTGTGGGGTCCATTGTGTCTGTGGTTTCGGCGCGCACAGGCGGAGCGATTGTCACGACAACCATGACACTGACCAGAAGAACCAAGGCAAATACTCGGGTTCTCAAGCTGGGGGCTCTCAACGTGTACTCTCTCATCATGACACAAGGCCTCTCAATGTGGACTCCGACACTACCACAAGCTGACTATATATTGGTTTTGGGAGAAACTGCACACCTCTCCCTAAGGTTGATGGCCACGACAGAGGGCCGTTTCGACCTCCGCCTCGGCCAGACATGCCACTTGTTGCTCAGGTTCCCTCTGCGTACGCCCTTGCATACGCCTCCTGTTCTTCGGTCCACCTGTCAATCTCGATACCCATCGTATGAAGCTTCATCATGGCTGTTTCCTTGTCGAGCTCCTCGGGGAAGTCGTAGACCGCTGGCTTGAGGTCCTTTCCATGCTTGGCCAACCACAGCATTGCGTTGAGCTGACCAGCGAAGCTCAGATCCATGACCTCACTGGGATGACCACTTGCCGCCACCAGATTTACCAGACGGCCCTCTGCAAGGAGGTAGATTATTCGCCCGTCCTCCAACGTGAACTCCTCCAGGGCGTGGCGGACCTTTTTCCTCTTCACGCTCAGGGCCACAAGGTCGGGCTCGTTGATTTCAACGTTATAGTGGCCTGCGTTTCCGAGGATTGCCCCGTTCTTCATAAGTCTAATGTGCTCGCCGGTGATGACATTCTTCATTCCTGTTGCCGTGATGAAGAGATCTCCCTCCTTGGCCGCCTCAATCATGGGCATTACCCGGTAGCCGTCCATGCGTGCCTGAAGAGCACGGACTGGATTCACTTCTGTTACGATCACGTCTGCACCAAGTCCTCGAGCTCTCATGGCTAGACCGCGGCCACAGTAGCCGTAACCACCAATGACCACAGTCTTTCCAGCTATTAGAATCTCCGATGCCCGGAGCACGCCATCAAAGGCACTCTGACCAGTCCCATATACGTTGTCGAACATGTGCTTGGTTGCTGCATCATTCACGGCCATGATGGGGTATTTCAGCACGCCGTCCTCGGCCATTGCCCGAACCCGTATCACACCGGTCGTCGTTTCCTCGGATCCCCCGTACAGATTCGGGATTAGATCTTGATGCCTTCGGTGCAGAGTGAAGATGAGGTCGGCGCCATCGTCCAGTGTCAGGTTAGGTTCTATCTTCAACGTCTGATCGATGCACCAGTAGTACTCCTCGGTGCTCAGACCGTTCCACGCAAACACTGAGATGTCGTTCGCCGCAAGAGCCGCGGCGATATTGTCGTTGGTCGATAAGGGGTTGCATCCGGACCAAGCCACCTCTGCCCCCAGGTCCCTGAGCGACTCCACGAGAACGGCGGTCTCCTTGGTCACGTGGAGGCAACCAGATACTCTGAAACCCTTGAGGGGCTTCTTCTCAGCATATTTTCTTCTCAAGTGCATCAGGACTGGCATGTGTTTCTCAGCATAGTCGATCAGCATTCTTCCCTCTTCGGCCAGTCCGATGTCTTTCACCTTGTACTCTACCATGGAGTCATTCACCAAGTCCTTTCTGAGTCGGCACTTATATGAATCCTCCATCACATTCGGGAATATATTGCACGAGAGATGGGTCCTATGGTGCATTCCATTACGCCACCTGAACAGGAGTTGATACGACTCCTGCTGACAAACTCGCGAATGAGGATTGTAGCCATGGGCGAGCACTTGGGAAAGAGCCGCAACTGGGTGGCACGTGCGCTAGAACGTTTGGCCAAGAGTCGTGTCATCCGAGCATACACAGCCGTGCTGAATCCTGCTCGCGTATACTCCGAACGAAGCACGATTCTCCTAGTCAAGACGAATCCTCGAGAGTTGAGAGTGAGCGAGGCGCTGATCCGTGTACCCGGACTTGAGTCCCTCGACGGAATCTCGGGCGAGTACTCTCTGCTCGGACTCTTCAGGTTCAGAATGCCTGCAGCCTTCGAGAGGTTCCTCGACGTCGTGGATGGCACAGTCGCTCAATCCGGCTCCAACAGTTATGCCCTTGTGCAGGTGCTGACCACGTACAAGGCACACGGCTTCATCATGGACACCTCCTCCTCAGAAACTGCTCACCTGACACAGTCCGAGTGGGAACTCCTGAGTGTTCTGCGAAGGCAGCCCGTTTCCGAGGACCGCCCTCTCCCACTGACTCAGACCGAAATCGGACGTTTCATGGTCCAGCCTCTCAGTCAGCCCGCAGTCTCTAAAGCGATGCGGCGTCTTGAGTCATCTGGTGTCATTGTCGGATACTCTGCGGATGTAGACTTTAGATGCGTAGGTCTGCCCATCAAGTTCTTCCTTGAGATTCGGGCTGCACCCGGAGCCATTGGGCGGGCAGCACATGCGATTGCAAAGATGCAGGAAGTATGGGATCTTCACAGGACGAGTGAAGCGTTCAGCCTCTTCGCTACAGTACGCACTGGAAGTGTCGAGGAGTACAACCAGTTCCTGCGGAGGCTCTATCGCAACAAGGATGTGCTTGAAACCCGCTCACAGATATCACTGGAGGAGTGGTTCATACCTCTTGGACTCACACGATGAATCAATCACCCGACCCACAGGCTCGACCAGAGATTCCTCCGATTGGCGAGGATGACCACAAGCCAGAAGAATACCATGAGACCGTTCACGATAGCCTCGGCCAACACAAGGCCGGTGTCAATGTTGCCGTTGCCGAATAGAATGACGAGGGGCCCAGGCAACGCAAAGGGATCAATCCACGGCCAGAGCAGAGGATTGTACGGATGCATTGTGTAGTCAATCGCCAGATGGCTGAGCACTCCGATGGCACATGAGCCCACCATCACAGGCGTTATCTCACACGCTGCGTCGAGAGTGTTTCTGTCCAGTCCGAACACTCTGCTCATCACTGGAGAGTAGACGACTCTCGTGATGAGGACGGCAAGTCCGGTACCAAGCGTGAGAGCGCCCACGAGGCTGTGAAGGAACAGATGATTTGGAAGATATGGAAAGAGAAGAATGAGAATTGGGCATTCGATGTCTGGGATTACCGCCCCTACGGTCAATGCAGGGAGCGACAATCGTCTGTCGGCCTGTTTCAAGGCATAAGCAAGCGGGTAATGTAGGGGAGTCAGAGGCAAGTCAGTTCACCAACACAACCAGTTCGAATTCGTCCGTTCAATAACCTTAAGGACCGGGATTAGTGTGTTGTGGCTGGTGTTGCGAGTTGGGTCTGTATCGCTTTGAGGACAAGTTTCCAAGAGTGCACCCTGATGCATACGTTTCACCGCGTGCTTCTCTGATTGGCGATGTGGAGGTCGGAGCCGGGTCGTCCATCTGGGAGTTCGCGGTGCTCAGGGGTGACATGAACGAGATTCGAATTGGTGAGGGGACATCCATACAGGACAACGCCTCCATACATACTACATTTGGAAATGGTGCCTACGTGGGGGACTATGTGACTGCGGGTCACAACTGTGTGATTCATGCGTGCGAGATTGGGGACCGGTGCGTTGTGGGCATAGGCGCCATTGTTCTCACAGGTGCAAAGGTGGGTGATGATAGCGTGATTGGAGCGGGGGCGGTAGTCACTGAGAACACAGTCATACCCCCAAACTCCTTGGTCCTTGGTATTCCGGGAAAAGTGGTCAAGGAGGTACCTGAAACCCTCAAGAATGCCTTCGCCATGGGTGCAAAGTCCTATATTGAGCTGGCCAAGATATATCGCTCGCAGTCGGGTGAATGACTCCGAACGTACACGGTGGTCTTGCGGCTAGTCCTCGACCGCCAAGCATATTAGGTCGACCTGAAGGGCGCAAGCCCGTCAAACACAGGACAGTGGAAGGCATGAATCTGATACTGGGTTTCATCATGATTATCGGGCTGAGCCTGCTCTTCGCAGGGGTTCTCCTGTTGCTTGGCAGGTCGGTTGCGCCTCCAGCGCGCCAGACTGGTGCCGCAGTGGAGTCGTACGCCTGCGGTGAACCAGGCTTTCCTGGCGGCAAGGTGCAGTTTCATCTTCAACTGTTCAACTATGCCCTGTACTTCATGCTCTTTGACATCATTGGATTCATGCTGTTTCTATCGTGGTCCAACCCTGGGATAGTGGTCATAGCGTATCTTCTCGTTGCACTGGTTGCGGCCGCGTACGTGTCAATCTCCCCGCAGAACGACTAGGAGGGACTATGTTTGGGATTCCTCAGACGACTTGTGGACAAAGCGAAGATTAAGTCCCCGTGGGTCTTCCACTTCAACAGTGGGGGTTGCAACGGATGTGACATTGAGATAATCGCGGCGCTGATGCCACGCCTAGACCTCGAACGATTCGGCGTCAAGCTTGTGGGCAGCCCCCGTCATGCTGACATCATGCTTTGCACAGGCCCTGTGACGGAGCAGATTAAGCCCCGCCTGCAGAGGATCTATGAGCAGATGGCGGAGCCCAAATATGTCGTGGCAATCGGTTCGTGTGCCTGTAGTGGCGGCGTGTTCCGAGGGGCGTACAATGTGTTGGGGGGTGTGGATCAGGCCATCCCCGTGACTGCATATGTTCCGGGTTGTCCTCCAAAGCCCTCCGCCATAATGCATGGCGCCTATCAGCTGCTGCAGGTTCTCGCTGAGATTATGGGGGTGTCTCCAAAAGAACTCGCGCCCGAGTTTGAGGAGCCTCCTGCTCCAACAGTGGATACTACGGAAACTGGTGCGGAGGTAGCACAAACATGAGTGGTGCTGAGGCTGAAGTCACGGAGCGTCGCCCCGCCGAGAGGGACGAGCTTCACAAAAGGGAGTACGATCTGCTGGATACTATCTTGCAGGACATGGCAGATGCCGTTGTGGCCGAGGAGTGCTATGTCCATGTCCAACCGCGCCGGGTGTTTGTCCGTGTGCATCCGGACCGTCTTCGCGAATTCATTCGGTACATGCAACGCGAGCACGACATGTGGCAAGTCAGCACACTCTCTGGACGTGATCTTGGCGATGACCTCCAGGCGAACTATCATTTCTTCCTGAATGATAAAAAGATTGCAATTACGATTAAAGTGAATGTGCCACGTGACAAGCCCGAGTACCCATCCATCACAGACCTCGTTCCCGGTGTGGACTTTGTGGAGAATGAGATTCGCGAGATGTTTGGAATAGTACCCGTCGGGCATCCGAATCCAAGAAGATGCGAGTTACCTGAGAACTGGCCCGGTGAAGAGTACCCTCTTCGAAAAGACTGGGCCGACCCCCGCGGTCTGATGAAGCGTTCTAAGACAACAGGCCCTAGGCCAAAGGAGGAACTATAAATGACCAGCACTAGCAATCGAACTGTTGTGATTCCACCGAGGGTGAGTATACCCATCGGCCCACAGCATCCTGCACTGAAGGAGCCCGCAATGTTCAAGCTCACCGTAGAGGGTGAGCTGATAGTGGATGCAGAGGTCAACATCGGCTACAATCACCGTGGCGTTGAGAAGCTTGCCGAGTCTAATACTCACATTCAGAATCTGTACCTTCTAGCACGTATCTGCGGAATTTGCTCCGCAACACACAATGGGAACTATGCTCAGGCCGTAGAGTCTGCGGCTGAAGTCGAGATTCCAGAACGAGCGAGGTATATTCGCACTCTCATCTGGGAATTGGACCGGATTCACTCCCATATTCTCTGGCTTGGTGTTGCCTTTCACGAAGTGGGTTTCGACACTGCGTTCATGTATACTTGGCGAGATCGCGAGGTTGCAATGGACATGCTGGAGAGCATCTCCGGCAACAGAGTTCATCATGATATGAACACCGTGGGCGGCGTGCGACGGGACGTCCCTGACGAACTTGTGCCGAAGCTGCTCCGTGGCTTTGACAAGCTCAAGGAACGAATGAGATACTACCGCGATGTGGTACTGCACGAGAAGACGTTCTGGGATCGCGTTGCAGGAGTCGGCATTCTAGAGACCGATGTCGCAAAGAAGATGGGTGCAGTGGGGCCGACCGCCCGTGGTAGCAATGTCCCCGTTGACGTGCGGTTCAACGATCCCACGCAGGCGTATGTTCCAATGATGGATACAGGCGACTTTGAGATGATTCTCAATGACCGATGCGATGTGGCTGGCCGTACGATTGTGCGTGTCGAGGAAACGATTCAGGCCATTGAGATGTGCTCCTGGCTTGTCAAGAACATGCCAGACGGTCCCATCCGCGAACGAGTTCGTCCTAGGATACAGCCCAACGAGGTGTTGGCGCGTCACGAGGCTCCTCGTGGCGAACTGATACACTATCTTGTGACCAACGGTACTGACAAGCCTGAGCGTATAAAGGTTCGAGCGCCCACTCATGCGAACTGGGTGTCAATGGCCCATACGCTAAAGGGGAACTATCTCGCAGACGCACCAATCATCTTGGCTGCAATCGATCCGTGCTACAGCTGTACCGATAGGGTCGTTGTCGTAGACGCGGACGAACAGAAGATGGAGCTGGTTCCTCTTGATGTGCTAAGAGTGCGTGCCAACAAGTGGTACAAGGAGAATCCAAGGAGAGATGAGTAGATGCAGGCCGCGCTTGACATGATCGTCGAGTTGCTTGTTCAGGGTTTCTGGGTCCTTGTATTTCCGGGCATCTTCTTTGTCACGTCCCTAGCACTGCTCTGGGAATGGATTGACAGGAAGGTCTATGCTCGTATGCAGAATCGGGTTGGTCCCCTTCACACAGGCTGGCATGGAATACTGCAGCCTCTCATGGACTTTTTGAAACTGCTGAGTAAGGAGGATCTGACACCCAAGAAGGCTGACCGCAGGAGTTTCGCAGCAGTACCCGTGGTGCTCTTGGTGCTCAGTTTCGTACTCTGTATGTTCTTACCAATAGTTGACATGAATCCTGCCGTTCCTGGCGTTCAGGGAATTCTCAGCTTTGAGGGCGACCTAGTTCTCATATTGTTCATCAGCACACTCATTGCGCTCGTCATAATTCTCGCAGGATACTTCTCGTCCAATCCTTTCGGGCAGACGGGTGCCGCCCGAACGGGAATGCTCCTAGTCAGCTTTGAGATTCCTCTGATTCTCGCTCTTGTCACACCGGCATTCCTCACGGGTAGCCTCTGTGTGAGTACGATTATGTATCGCCTGACTCAGATGAGTCCCGCATATGTGTGGCTGCTTGTACTGCCATTTGTCATCTATCTGATTGCCAGTCAAGCTGAACTTGAGCGGATTCCGTTCGATGTCAGCCACGCTGAAACTGAGATTGTACACGGCTGGCAAGTGGAGTTCAGCGGCAAGAAACTGGCACTGATTCACATGGCTGAGGACATTCTGCTGGTGTTCAGCGCTGGAATTGCCACAACACTGTTCTTGGGTGGCCCGTACCTGTTGGAGTTCATTCCACTCAGTATCTTCTCCGTCGAGTTTGCGGCAATCGCCGCGACTACTTGGGTTGGCTGGGTGTACTATCCACTGGTATTCATGTTCAAGTCGGCACTGGTGGTTGTAATCTTGTCCAACATGCGCACCCTATTCGCTCGCTGGAGAATTGATCAGATTGTGCGCTATGGATGGAAGGTCATGGTCCCTCTAGCCCTACTATCTGTGATGCTAGTTCAGGTAGCACTTGTCTATGCGTTTCCTCTGTTGGGAGTGATGTAAAATGCCTCGCCTAGGAAAGATGCAGAAAGAGCTTCTCAAGAGCGTCGGTTCCAAGCCTACGACCGTCATCTACCCCTTCACCAAAGAGGGTCTAAACATCCCAAAGGGCCTGAGGGGTAGATGGACCTACGATAACCCCAACATGTGTACGGGCTGCAAGATTTGTGAGAGGGTATGCCCCTCTGGTGCCATTGAGATGATAAGGTGCCGCCCTGAGGACGTACAGACAAAGACGGGCTTCAGGCCCATCTGTCACTTTGATCGGTGCATTCTCTGCAACCAGTGTGTGGAGTCATGCCCGCGAGGCGTTCTCAAACTCTCGGCAGAATTTGAAATGGCATTTCTAGATCGGAATGACATGGTCATCTACTAGAGAAGCATGGGGGCCACCGCATCAGGCGGGCCCCGTGCAATCCCCCTTCATGAAACAGTTTCCACTTGGGTCAGAGCCTTTTCGCCAGCCTTCATGCCCAACTCAAGTGCCCGTAGATTGGTTTCCTTGAATCTTGGCCAGCGATCGGCAATGCGGTCCCTCAGCCCCTCTATGCTCACAGCCTTCGTTATGACTGCGAATGCTCCCAACATCACAACATTTGTTGCCTGTTTGACCCCCAGATTCTTGTCGGCGATTCTCGTGGCTGGCACCTTGTAGATCTTGACTCCCTTGGGAAGCTCGCCCTCTATCTCTACAAGATCCTCATCGACTATCAGAATTCCATTCTCCTTCAGTCCGTCTTTGTATGAGAGATATGCGGCACGGCTCATGGCGATGAACACATCGGGATTCTGCACCTTGGGATAATCGATCTCCTCCTTGTCGTCCATGACCACTTCGCTCTTGCTCGCTCCGCCTCTCGCCTCAGGGCCATAGGACTGGGTCTGAACCACGTACTTTCCATCATACAGGGAGGCAGTTTCACCAAGGACAACTGCCATGGTGACGATGCCCTGACCACCAAATCCTGCAATGCGGACCTCGTATCTTGCCATACCAATCACTTCCTCAGTTTCTCGTGGGCCGCCTTGAGAACCTCTGTGTACTCTGGTTTCTCGATATCAACGAACTCGCCACAGACAATCCGGCTATCGTACTCGAGCTCTGCCTCATGAGGCGGCAATCCGTTCTGGATGTCGGCGACTTCGAGAAGATGTCTGTGCATGGCCACACTGTCGCCAAGTCTGTTTCTCCGTCCGTAGGATGTCGGGCAGGCGCCCACTATCTCGATGAACGAGAAGCCCTTCTTCGCAATGCCCTTCTCTATGGACTTGGTTGCACGTCTGACTTGGACCGCTGTCCAACGTGCCACAAAGGTCGCACCTGATGACGCTGCAAGCTTGACGAGATTGAATGGCCACTCAATGTTACCTATGGGCTGAGGGCTAGTCTGAGTATACCGTTCGTGCTCCGTTGTCGGGCCAAACTGTCCGCCTGTCATCCCATAGTTGAAGTTGTTCACACAGACAACGGTGATATCGATGTTTCTCCTGCAAGCGTGAATGAGATGGTTCCCACCTATGGCTGCGATGTCACCATCTCCCGAAACGACGATTACCTCGAGCTCGGGATTTGCAATCTTGACGCCTTCTGCAAAGGCGATTGCTCGCCCGTGTGTTGTGTGGAAAGTGCCGGTCTTAAAGTAGCCTGACACACGGCCGGTGCAACCGATTCCAGAAACAATGACGACCTTGTTGAAGTCGATGCCCAGACTCTCTATGGCCCGGGCAATCATGTTGGTCACAATCCCAATTGAGCATCCAGGACAGTATATCCACGGGAGCCTGTCTGTTCGCATGAACTTGGCCATCGGATGGGCCAAGACCTTCTCTGTGGCGACCATCAGGACACAACCTCCTTGATTTTGTCGAGTATCTCGCCCGGCAGCTGAGGCATTCCTGCAGGCTTGGGCATCAAGTGCACCGGTGTCGTTCCGGCGCTCGCACGGACCATATGATAGATTTGGCCCATGTTTTGTTCGGCCACAATGATGTGTTTCACCTCGGTAGCGAGGTCTGCGACAATCCTCTCGGGGAATGGCCAGACTGTCTTGAGCCTCAGGAGTCCGACCCTTAGCCCCTGTTCTCGGGCCTCACGAATCGCTCTCTTTGCGCTTCTGGATGGAGTACCATACGCAATCACCGCAACGTCGGCGTCGTCAAGCTGGAAACGTTCTAGGTCGATAATCTTGTCTGCATTTCGCAAGATCTTCTGATTGAGGCGATTGATGAGCTCAATCTGAACATCTTCCTTGTCTGAGGGGTAACCACGCTGGTCATGGGTCAATCCGGTTGCGTAGAACTGATAGCCCGAACCGAAAATGGCCATTGGTGGAACAAGGTTGTCGTCAGGCTTGAACGGCAGATACTCCTCCGGAGGGACGGTCGGTTTCTTTCGCTCTACAATCTTCAAGTCCTTCTCGTCGGGAATGATTAGCTTCTCCCTCATGTGGCCGACTGTTTCGTCTGCCAAGACGAAGACAGGAACCCTGTACTGTTCAGCAAGATTGAATGCCTGAACAGTCTGATCAAACATCTCTTGAACTGATGCCGGTGTCAGCGCGATAATCTGATAGTCCCCATGGCTGCCCCATTTCGCCTGCATGATATCGCCCTGTTGTCCCCTCGTAGGCTGACCAGTGCTCGGTCCCCCTCGCATAATGTTCACAAGAACGAGGGGGGTTTCAGTCATGGCCGCAAGACCCACCGCCTCAAGCATTAGACTTACTCCCGGGCCGGAGGTTGCAGTCATGGCCTTGACGCCTGCCCATGATGCTCCGATGACGCTGGTGATTGATGCTATCTCGTCCTCGTACTGAACGTACGCACCGCCGAGTTGGGGCATTCTGATTGACATCCACTCCGCAATCTCAGTGGCGGGCGTGATTGGGTAGCCGCCGAAGTATCGGCATCCGGCGCTCAGAGCTCCTTCGGCACATGCAATATCTCCCATTGTGAACATTATTCGCTCAGGCATTCACTCCGCCTCCTTCTTGGATTTCTCCCCCTCAAACTCCGGGATGCGTGTGCCCTCCTCCAGAGCGCCTGCCTCGTAGGCCTCTCTTGCCTCTTCGCGGTCGGCAAGGAAGATAGCCATGTCCGGACAGATTCTTTCACAGAACTCACAATTGACGCAGGCGTCGATATCACAGGCATCAACAGGATGGTAGCCCTTTCGATTATACTTGCTCATGTCAAGACAGAGCACATTCTTCGGGCAAAACTCCACGCACAGCCCACATTGCTTACATTGTTCCTGAAGGATGACGAGTACCTTCTCTCTGCGTCTCGGGGGTCTTGGCGTAATTGGCTTGCGTACAGTTGACATCGCTGGTTACTCCTTGCCCACCACGACGGTCGGCGACGGTGTCAGAGTGTGGGATCACTTGACAGGTGGCTTGTGCCACCGGCAGCCTTCGCAGAATCCTGCGAGTATAAGAGCGTTACTTTGTTGGCCTGCCGACGCGGCCACTCAACAACCAGAATTAAGAGTCAGGATTGTAATCCCAACAACGGCTACAGAATCAACAAGTCTGAGGAGTTGTGAGTCTTGTCCGAAGAAGTGCCTGAGGAGGAGCTGGCAAGGGCGCTAAAGGGCAAGACTCTACAAGTCTATTGGTATATGCTGCGACACCCTGAGCCGATGACGGCCCGAGAGATACAGCGAGGAACTCGACTGTCCAGTCCGTCACTCTCGATGCACCACTTGGAGCGTCTTCGCACCCTTGGTCTTGTGGACAAGGACGTTCACGGCCAGTACACAATCCGTCGTGACGTTCGTGTTGGTGTACTGAAGCTGTTCGTAGGGCGCGGTCGGCTCATGGTTCCAAGATTTCTGTTCTATGCGACATTCTATACGTCCATCACTGCAGCATTGACAACTGTCATTGTCCTCACGTGGTCCATTGCTGATTGGGTCAGCGCGACTCTGCTTCTGCTACTGGTTTCAGTGTGTGTCGTACTATGGGCGGAAGCGTTCCGTGTGTGGAGAGAACAGCCGTTCCCGGAGGGAGAAGATTGAGTTCAATCATTAGAACTATCTACGTTTTCAACAAAGACACGACAACCCCCAAGAGCATAGTGAGAGAGGTCGTGTCGTTGGCAATGCACCACAAGCATATGATTGTCACTGTCTGCATAGTGGTGCTCCTCTCTGGTCTACTGGCCTTGCCGTTTCAGGCACCGCCCGGCACCGCCCGGGTCGTTTCACATCAATCGCACTGGCCTTCAGTGCTGTCAGCAGGCGCCCCAAATGTCACTCTGACATACACATCTCTCTGGAACTCTACAGAGTCCCCGGTCCGTCCCGGTGACAGTATCGCAGGTGACCACATAGTCCTTCATTCCCGTTGGTCACCAACCACCAGCATTGTCAGGTCACGAATCGAGGTCAACGCAACAGTTGTACCAAAGGTG
>QMYR01000043.1 GCA_003662765.1 Candidatus Thorarchaeota archaeon | reverse complement strand
GTGACAGACTTCTCGGGTTTGTCGGGGCGTAATCGCACCCAGGCGAGATGGCGGTACTTGCCGCTCGGTAGGCGCTCCTGAAAAGATGCTTCGGCTACTACATTCTCTCCTTTATCGATCTTTTTAGCCACAGATTTCTCTGTCTGCTTATCCAGACCACTCAGCTTGCCGACGATGTACAGTTCACCATCGTCGTACTGGGCAGCGTCAAAAATCAGCTTCTCTTTGCCCTTTCGATAGTCGATAAGCAGGAAGTCGTCAGATTGGTCCTTGACGCCGGGAGCCTTGAGCTTCCACTGAGAACCCTTGCGCTCAGTGGAGTCAGGATCGGTGATCTTGTACGCCCCGTCGGGGTCCTTAATCACCACGCCCTCCCCACCTTCCTTGAGCGATGATTTCATCGCCTTATCCAAGTTATCCCAGTCGTAGTTCTTGACCACAAAGGCTGGGCCTCCACTCTTCACAGATGTCCGAAGCTCGGACATCCTATCTCGGTATGGGGCAGCCGCCATTGAGCTAGCTCCGTCGAATATCTTGTCGAACAGAGCAATGCGGACGTCGTGGGACTTCACGAACTCATTGGCTCTTGCTGGCTTGCTGCTTACGATAGATTGGACGTCGTAGAGCTGGTGCTTACCACCTTTTTTAACGATAAGCTCGCCGATATAGACGCCTGGGTCGGATATCTGTTTGCTCAACTTTGAGACGATGGGCTTAAGTCGTGACGTAAGGTCTTTACCTCTGCGACTTGCAACCTTGACCTTCCCAGACTTTTTCTCAATCTGAACAAGATGCCCATCGTATTTCTTTTGAACGATGGGCATTTCACGGTTGGAGAACATGCGCTCGATGTCCGAGGCTGACTTCCCCTTCCGCAGCCGCATGAGTCCAAATGGAAACTTGGATTTCACAATGGCCTCTTGTATCCGCCTTTTTTACTGAAGCTGTACGGAGCCTTGACGCTGCCAGTATTCTTTAGTGTAGTCACATCGAGCCGTACGCACATCCTGCGACTCCCGCATGGTCTGGTCGTGAAAAGTTCATCATCGGAGTATTCCGACTTCAGCGCTTCAAGGATCTGGCGACGCGCTTTGTCTGTGTTTACTCTTGACGGAAGCATCATCTCAATATGAACGCCACCGTCATTGCCCGATGCATAGGCTTTGATTTTACCTCGGTAAAGCCCGCGAAGGAGCGACTCCAGATAGGGGATCTCCCTACGCACCATCCGCTTAGCCTTCGAGAGGTTGCCTTTTGATGCGTGAACATCCACATCAATCCAGACTCTGTCAGTGGTTTTCCCGATGACCGGGTGGAACTCAATGCCTCTCCGCAAAATCCAATACTCAAGGCTTTTTGGTGTGTCTCCTCGAAGTTGGCTTATTCGAATGCGTGACCCGTCAGGGTTTTTCCTACGATAAACAAAATTATCTCCACCGAGTCCGAGGACGACGATCACATCGTGTCCCTTGAGGTAGGGCAGCATGTATCGCCCTTTCTTCAAATAATGGTCTAATACCTCGCCACGCGAATCGCCATCCAGCGTAACAATTTGTCCCCAGTCGTGGCTTCGTGAGTGAAAGTCCTCAGGGTTGCTGCGTCGCTTGAAATATTGGACCTGGCGTTCTCTCTCCAGCGCCTTTTCTCTATTTTTGTAGGGACCCCCAAGGTTTCTCTCCCCCGTAGAGGACAGGAGATAATAGCTCGTTTTCCGGCTGCCTTTCGGCCATGCGGACTTAAGCTCCTTGCCAAGCAGAGCCTCTGCTGTTGTCTTTGAGACGATCATTGCACATGCTGTGTCACGACGCGCGTGTCTGGGGACCAGTGTTTTATGGCATGGCGAAAGGCAAGAAGATGATCCGCTCTGTCATCCCATATCTCCATGTACGGAATTTCTTCATCCTGGTTGAGGAGCTTCCAAATGACTGCCAACTTGTTATCAACGATGGGGCTTCCAACCGCCATGACCACATCGACGGGAAGCTCTAGCCAGGAGATCACATCAGATACCTCTTTGGCGAGGGTCGGTGGCCTACCCGTCAGGACAACCACTATCGAATCGCAGCTACCTGCTGCTTCAATAATTCGGTCGTATGTATGAGGAAGGGCGACTGACCATGCGCTGTCAGACTTAATGTGGGGCTGCTTCAGCGACTCTGGGCTGCGCCACCATGACGACGTTGGCGACGCATCCTGAGGACGAGGAGATCTTATGATAGTGTCGTCGAAATCAAATATGTAGACATCGGGCATCTTGGGATTAGCCGTTTTTAATAAAATCTTCTAGGCTGTCCTGAGTCTTCCTCAGTGCGTCGATCTCATGGCCCAGAATGCGAACCTGACCACTTACGCGGTCAGCAATCTCTTCGTCGGAGGCACCGTCCTTGACCGCCTGTACAATGGTATGCGCAAGCGGTGCGAGGATGCCAAATAGCTTTTGGATGGTAGCTAGGGTTTCCATGGCTCAATAGTGGCGTCGGAGTTTGCGGTGTCGCGGGTTTCTTTTAAGCAAGCTTTCGTAGAAGGGGTCCATGGGTCTCATGTCGTTCAGCCGTCTTTGTAGTACGTCTAAGATTGTGTGAACGGCCTGTATCATGTGCAGTTCGTCAACAAGAAGCTGTTCTTCTTCTGTCTCTGGCCTCTCAGCAAGCTCGCCGCTTTCAATGATCTCCTCGCCACGATCCTCAAGCCTTCCCATAATTGGGATCAGAACTAAACTCTCTGCTTCTTCCGACATATTGCTGTCAGCCAGTTCCGCGAGCATGCGCAGGATAATCCTATCCATGTCGGGTCTCAGGAGTGGCTTACTGAACTCGTTTACTTGGTAGGAGTTTCGTCGTCGTCTCATTGTTCTATCTCTTTGAGGTGTGGTTTCAGACTGTTGTACTGCCTTGTCAGACGCTGGAATATCTGAAAAAGAGCGTTAAGGTCCTCGGGCCGAAGCATTCCGTAATCCTTCTTGGACTGGATCACGGCGTACACGGACCAGAAGTTTTCCAGGGTCAGCTTAATCTGCTCCGCCGCGGCGGCAGTGGCCTTTACCCCGTTGAGCGCCTTCTCGACGCACTTCGCTCTCTCTGCGGCCGAGGGCAGGTCCAAACCCCTGCAGCGTAGCTGTTCGTCTTGAGCCCAGGAGTTGATGGTTAGGATGCCTGCAGCGCTCGACTTCTCGATCACAACGGCTGCCCTTGCCGTCTGGCGAAGCTGCTTCGTGGCGCATCCCGCGCTTAGCAGGACCGATGCTATGATGACCCGGCGCATGCCGCGATTTTACCACAGAGCGTAAGCCTGATGCAGACCAAGCAGCCCATCCCATTCGATCCCTCCCCAGGCCTGATTGGCATTCCGGACAGCAATATCCAAAGGCACCTTGGGCTTTATCACGGGTATGTGAAGCGGTTCAATTACTGCCGAGAAGACATGCCCTCTGCCAGTGCGTGCGCAAAATACGGCTTGCTGTCGCAGGTAAACAACGAGTGTAACGGAGCCCTTCTCCATGAGCTTTACTTCAGCCAGCTAATCTCGGGAGGTCGAGCGTCTAAGAACAATGCGTTTTGGATGTTCGTGGAGCAGGCCTTCGGCTCTGTTAAGGCGTGGCAACGAAACATCATCGAGATCTGCCACACCCCCGGACCCGGATGGGCCATTACCTATCATGTACCGTATGTCGGAGGCATGAACAGTCACGTAAAAGGCCACAGTGATGGCGTCATAGTGGGAGGAGAGCCACTGCTCGTCATTGACCTTTGGGAGCACGCCTATGAGTGCTACGCGACAAAAATGGAATACGTGCAGGCTCTCTTCGCAAATATCGACTGGAATGTGATAGACGTGAGGGTGGCAGATACCTGAGGGCCATATGAACCGTAGACAACAGACACACTCACAGTGGGCGAATGTCAACATCATGAGATATGAGAACTGTAGAGACAGGCTCATGATGCGGGACTACACCGCAGAAAGCGCCCCGGGTCTGCTGCTCCAGTGCTACAAAAATCTTTACGGCGCGGAGATCAACTACCTGGACGCCAACATCCCAGGCGACGAGTACAATGAGTACGGATATATCATGTGCCGGCGACTGAGACTAAACTTTGCGATGATCATCGAAGACATCATGATTAACGGATACAAGCGTGGACTTGTATACGCATCTGTCATGGCAGCTCTCAGCAGCCCGGCTGTGCCTGGTCAGCATGACGACTGCTAGATCAGCAGCGATGATATCCTGGCTTTAGCTTTGGCAAGCCAGAGAGAACCTTCTTCAGAGGCCTCTTCGGATACGGTGTCGAGAATGCCCAGGCATGTGCCGACCATTTCATCTGCGCGTGCCTTGTGCTTATCTCGCTCAAATTGATGAGGGTGCGTGCCGCAGCGGACACACACCCCCAAAAGCCCAAACGTCACCTGGGCGCTGTATCCGCACTTAGGACACTTGTCTGTCTTCGGCATCCAGAGGATTATCGCAGACGCACTCATGAATGTCTAAGCAGTCGTCGCTGCAAAGCATCATGCCGCACCTCTTGCAATCATAGTCACCTTGTTCTCGAACGTAAGAGTCTGAGCACCACTGGCATATGCACTCAAGTGTCGGGGTGCGGAAGACAACGCTCTTTTTCTTGCCTGACTCCCATGGCCGGGGCTGAAGCTCCACAATGCAGTTGGACCATCGGCTCTCATATGACCCTGCAGACATACCCTCGAAAGCTGCGGATATTTGATCCTCAGCGATCTTCTCATAGTCTGGGGAAAGCATCACGACGGATGATTCGTGCGGCTCAGACTTGGCGACCACGGCAAAGTAGAACTCTGCCTTGACCCCGATCGCCTCTGCGGCTTTCTTGTACCAGTACGACTGCCAGTGATATCCATACTTCGTGACCGAAGACTGGAAGTCGCTCGGGTCTGCAGACACAGATGTCTTGAGGTCGATGATGTCTCGACGGCACATGAGATCGATCTTCGCCTTACATGGGACGCCCATTAGGTCAAAGAAGATGACGTCCTCCTTGATCGCCTCTGGGTCATCAAGAGACGTAGACACAAGCTCGTGCTGCAGGCAAGAGACTCGCATCTTCTTCATCTGGTCATACTCAGATCTCAAGACGATCTGGCGACCTGCGTCGGCCTCAGTTTCGACCATTTCTTTATAGGACTTCGATGCGCTTCTTCTGCCGTCGTAGATCACATATCGTTCGTCAAAGTGCTGAGGCTCAAGAACCATCGTGTGAAAGGCGCTTCCAAACAGAAGCGCCGGTGAAGACGGATTCTCGATGAGCCCGTCTTTTTTCGCCTTATAGAGGGCAGGGCTTTTATGGTAGGTGAAGAGGTCCGACCTCGACATGCGAGGGTTGGCAAAGTATTCCTCGTCGGTCATCTTGACGAGCCTTGCCGGCTCTCCAGGCGCTACTCCACCCATACGATCTCCTCCTCATCCTCAGCGAGGATATCAATGAGCAAGTCGGAGGGCGGTTCAGGGTCTGGGACAACCGTAAGTTCTGGTGCCTTGTCCCGCATCCTCGCGATGGCGGCGTCGTGATGTGCAAGCTCAACTGCGTCGATTTTGCACATCTCTACTTTGCAGTCCTCCGCACCATCCTTGTACCCATGGATGTATGTGGTGGTGATATCGCTTTCTAGCCCCGCGACTGGAAACTTCTGCTCGTCGATCATCTGGTCGCAGATGGCAAGGCACCTTTGACGCTCAGACACGATGGCTACGCGGATTGCAGCCTGAACAGCAGATGCGAGGTTCTCCCCGTCTTTGTCGGGATCTGAGCTTGGCTCGTACTGAGCCTCCAGAACTGAGATTGCTATCTCATACGGACTCTTCTGGCTCACCGCCCACCTCTTTCTCTGACCTGGGGATTTCTATTCGGTTTGGAGGCGCGTCATTGAGAGCGCTGGTCAGGCATCGAACAATCGCCTGATGTGTACTATCAGGTCCGGAAGACGACCTACCCATTACCCTGGCGAGTCGGGCGTATCGATTCGAGCTTCCCGAGGCAGCATTTCCTGCTCTTTCAGCAGACCAGACGTATCCCAGGGCAGCTCTGCATGCCCTGCGCAGGCGATGAACCTCTGCATGAAGCGCAGACGGGCTCTCCTCCTCGGACTTCTTTTTGTAGTAAGCGACCGCGTCTTTGAGTTGGTCGATTTCAAGCTGAAGCGACTCGATGGTCGGCTCTTGGGTCTCTTCGTGATCACTCATGGTTTCCTCCGTCACGGTTGTCAAGATAGCCCAAAATGGTGTGGCACAGACGGTTGATTTCGTCAGCGGTCAGGGGGTCACCTTTATCCTTTTTGATTCCAAGAAGCTCTTGGCGTGCCATGTGGTAAGACCACCTGTTGCCTGTCGCGCGATTGAATGACTTCAGGACTTCTGTGAGTTCATCCCTCGTGTAGACATGATCCACATCAACGCTGACAACTCGCGGTACCTCTACTTCATCAGGAGAGTCCTCATGGGTCTTGATTTCCGCAAGCTCAGACTGCAGCCAACATCCCTGAATAGCGTCCGGGAAGACAATGCGAGCGCCACGGCTCACAGCCCTCCACCTTAGCATGTCCTCACGATAGGCCTTCCACACCATGTTTGGAGACCCATCACGATTGCGCGTGATGCCAGCAGCATCGGCTTCTTCGATGCTGAAGCTGAACTGCTGGGGCTTGTGTCCTGGCCTGCCCATCTTGACGACGCATTTCTTGCTACGGTCGACGCTGTCATCGAACTCCACGATGGCACCTGGGACGCGCTCGTAGATGAGTCGGAGCATCAACTGACCGCTGATGCCTGTCTTGCCATGCACAACAAATACATGATCGATGGCAGAGTCAAAGCTGATTCCCAGGTTGTGACCTCTGAGCATCACCATGACTGCCTGAGCCTTATTGCGAAATCTCTTCGCGTACTCGCCTGACTCAATCACATAGTCGGACAGACGCTCGATGGTTGTGAGCGTCGCCTCGTCGGGTAGCAGCGCACTTGCAGATGCGATGGACTGCGTATTCTGTTGTGGCTGTAGACGGAGGTTGTAGGGTTGCTGTTGGGACCTGAGTTGTATGCCGTTTTTTTCCATAGGTTGTACTCCGCAATCGGGATTTAGCGGAGCCTCGAACGTACCTTTGTGCTGATACGATGTCAAGCCCTGTGTAACATGCGCGGTTACACCCGCAGCGCACAACGCACACGACCTCTTGCGCATGTGCATCGCTGTGTGGTACAAGCGCATCATGCCCAGCACCGACTTCAACCTCAACGTGAGGCTTCCTGAGCGCATGAACCGTAGACTAGAAGCGGAACTAGCACTGAGGGGCGAGCGCGGTCTTAGGCTCACCAAATCTGACATCGTTCGAGAGGCCCTCGATCTCCTCCTGGTCAACGTTGCCGCAGAAGAGCCGGACGCGGCATCGCAGGCTGGATAGCCGTGCCACTGCGTCCGTACCAGGACACCGCCGTATCTGAGCTTCGCAGCAATGTAGCTGCCGGGTACCTGCGGCAAATCTTAGTCGCTCCCACTGGGAGCGGAAAGACCGTGATGGCTTCGAGCATCATATCGCAAGCCATCAGCCGCGGACGACGATGCCTATTCCTTGCCCACAGGAAAGAGCTGATAGATCAGGCATCCAAAAAGCTGGATATGTTCGGGGTAGACCACGGCGTCATAAAGGCGGGTCACAAGCGTGTCCAACCATGGAGCAAGGCCCAGGTTGCAAGCGCACAAACTCTTGTCAGAAGAGACCACTACGAGGCAGACATCGTCATTATTGACGAGTGCCATATTAGCACCGCCGCCACGTATCAGGAGATTCTCGGGAGATTCTCAAGGCCGCCAATCATCATCGGATTGACGGCGACACCGTATCGCCAGGGCGGAGTACCCTTGGGCGATATGTATCAAAAGCTGGTGGTCAGCACCAGCGCGAGAGTGCTCGTCCAGCAGGGGCACCTCGTCAACCCTACGGTCTACGCAGGAAGCAATATCGACTGGAGGTCTCTGACGGTGAAACGCAACGGGGAGTTTACCAATCAGAGCGCGAGCAATGCCATGGCTGACGTTCTCTTACGAGGGGAGATTGTGGACAACTGGCAATCAAAATGCCCCGGAGCTGCAACAGTTGTATTTGCTCAAAACATCGAGCACTCAAAGACCATCGCTGATCAATTCAACAAAAATGGAATTCCGGCCGCGCACCTTGATGGCAAAACCAGCGACAAAAAGCGTGAGAGAATTCTTGCAGATCTTGCATCTCGAAAAATCCAAGTGGTAAGCAATTGCAACGTGCTGTCCGAGGGATACGATCTTCCGTTGCTTGAGTCGGTAGTTCTCGCACGCCCAATTTTCAGCAAGGGCATCTACAAGCAAATGGGAGGCAGAGTGATGCGGCCGTCTCCGGAGAAGAGGATGGCTGTCATCATGGACCATGGGTCCAACACGGCCAGGCACGGGTTTCTTACGGACCCAGAGGCTTATAGCCTCGATGAAGATTTTGACGTGAGCAGCAGCAGTAGGTCCGTGGATGTGGCCGACATGCCTGTTGTATGCCCAGCCTGCAATGCCTGGATACCGGCCGGTCATGCTCAGTGTCCTGTGTGCGGGGGGCAACTCGAAGAGTTCGTGACCGCCGAGACCATTGAGAGCCTTGTCGAGGTGGACAATGATGTCCCCACAACTCTCTTTGAGAACAATCCCCCTGCGTACAAATCAGCAGTGCAAACGTATTACGAGAATCTTTGCGAGACGTGCGTCAGGAAGAACTACCGACCAGGCTGGGTCGCCTACCGATTCAAAGATCGATGGAAGAAATGGCCCGGGTCACAGATAAGCAAACCAAAGTATTTCAGCGACTACGAAAAGCGAAGAAACGCAGAAGCTCAGGAGAACACATATGAGAACGGAACTGCGACCAGATCTCGATCAAGCGCGACAATTCCTCCAGACGCTGGCCGCTCAGGACCCGAGCCCGAGTGGGAATTCTGATCCTGCCTTCACATTCCAAACCTTCGATGACTCGAAGGAGAAGAACAAGCTGTACCTTGCCCGTATTTTGCACGGGACATTCAGCGATCTCAGCAATGAGCTTGTCAGCCTCAACCGTCAGGGTGCCGGCGTATTTGTCTGTGTAAACAGGACCGACCTGCTGGGTCGGACGGAGAAGAATATATCCTCCGTCCGAGGACTTTTCGTTGACAGCGATGACGGACCCGTAAAGGAAACCGCGGTGCGCCCCAACATACTAGTGGAGAGCGTTGGTGGTCAGCATGCTTACTGGCTGACCCCGCGCGGGGAAATCGAGCTTGATGCCTTTTCGGCATTGCAGCACGGACTCGCCAATTCCATGTCAACTGACCCCAAGGTCCGTGCGTTGCCGCAGGTCATGCGTATCCCAGGGTTCTTTCACCAAAAGAAAGAGCCAAGGCTTGTTCGGCTTTTGCACGCAGAGGCCGCCCCTCTTCACAGCGTGCAGTCCCTCATGGAGGGTCTGCGCATAGACCCTCAGTCTCACGAGACGAACGTGGTCCACTTCTCCAAGGAGAAGCTGGCTGAGAGCCAGGGGGACAAGATTGAGAGATGCCGACGGTATATGCAGAAGGCTGAGCCCGCCATTGAAGGGCGCGGGGGAGATTTGCATACGCTTAGGGTGGCTATGATCGGAGGGGACTTTGACCTGTCGGACTCCGAGTTTTGGCCCATTCTTGCCGACTGGAACTCCACGTGTCAGCCACCATGGAGCGACGAGGATCTGCAGAGAAAGCTGGTCCGAGCCAACAAGTACAGGCGTCGCCCATATGGTTGGAGATTGGTTGAGGACAAAAAGGTGGTTTTCATTGATGGTGCCGCTGGAGACGTTCCGCCCGGATACTGGGAGCGTGTCATGGCAGAGGCCGATGAGGCGTTGCACCACGCACAAGAGGCAGACGGTTGGGATAATGATGCGCCACCGCCTCGGCCGCCTCGAAGGGGAAGTGGATCGGGGGGCTCTGGAGGAGGTGGAAGAAGAGGTGGTGACGGAGACGGAGACGATCCATTCGGAACCTCAGCCTACAGCCCGCAGCACGGTCCAGCTCCTGCCGAGGCCCTTTCTCCACGGGTGATGGGAGAGATGATGATCCGCAGCAAGGGGATACTCCAGCACGTCAGTAAGGCTATTTATCTCTACGATGGGAGGGTGTGGAACGAGACGTCTAGGGACCATGTCAAAGGCATTGCGATGCAGTTTGACCACTTCTCTTTCACCACGGACCGACGCCGAACAGAGACCGTTAATCACGTGCTTGCTCGGACTCAGTTGTCACACGTAGAGTGGAACAATATCCAAAAGTTTGAGGTACCCCTACGCCAGGGCGTGCTGAACGTCATTAATAAGACACTGAGGAAGCATAGCCCAAGGGACTTTCTGGATACTTACATCCCCCACAAGTGGGACCCCGACGCGGCATGTCCAACTTGGATGCGCTGCCTAGAAGACTGGTTTCGCGGAGAGGCAGACAAGAAACTGGCTCTTCAAGAGTTCTTTGGATACATTCTTCTCGCTGGCACCAACGAGTATAAAAAGGCGCTGTTCCTTTACGGAGAGAGCAATACTGGAAAGAGCGTCGTGGCCAGCGTCGCCCGAGAGATGGTGGGTATCTCAAACCTTTGCCAGGTTCGTCTAGAGGATATGGACGATCCGAAAAAGAGATCTCCGGTTAAGGGCAAGCTGCTCAACCTCATTACGGAGGTTGGGGAGTGGTCCACGCTGAATGACTCTGGATTTAAGATGCTTGTCTCCACCGGAGACCCCGTGGAAATCGAGAAGAAGTTCGTCAACTCGATGACCATCATTCCCACGTGCAAGCACATGATTGCTACGAACAATCTCCCAAGAATCACTGACCAAACGAAGGCTGTTTATAACCGGCTGCTTATTCTTGAGTTCAAGAACATAATCAGCCAGAATCAGATGGACCCACACCTCCTCGATCGATTGACCGACGAGATGCAGGGTATCCTCGCATGGGCTGTAGAGGGCGCATGCCGCCTGGTGGAAAGCAGCGGCAACTTCACGAGAGTGGAGAGTTCGGAGAACATCATCAAGGACTACAAGGAGACAAACAACGAGGTGACACAGTTCATCGAGCACGGCGGCGTCGTCTGCCGTGACCCAGAAGGAATGATGAGCACCACGCAGTTTCGGGATGACTTCAACAAGTACAAGGGAGGGAAACCCGTCTCAGCACGAATGATCCTGAAGTGGGCGAGGGCTGCCGGCCTAGACGTCCCAGCCGAGAAGAGGAACGGGTACCGCCAAGTCGTTGGCGTACGGAGGTTGAGTCAACAGGAGCAGGCCGAGGCAGGCGGTCAACTTCACCTGCTCCATGATGGTAGACGCAAGAAGGACAGGGAGTACGACATCTGATCAAAAGGCCGCTTACAGCGGCCTTTTTCATAGGTGAACCCTGGGAAGCAGGCCTCACCCAAATCCTCCCAGGGGCGACGCAGTATGCGTCAGCGGTGATCATACAACATGCTTGTGGCAATCTACCATCACGGTGAGTAACTTCGTAGCCCAGGCAACACGCGCGCAGGCCGCGTACTAACAAATCGTTGCTGTTTGTTGATTTCTGAACGGCCAGAAACGTCACTGCGCATATCGCGAACGGCCAGTGGACTGGTGCTAAAATGGGACGTTTTAGGCATATGTACGTCGAGAATACAAAAAACCTGCGCTGTGATGGAGGCCAAGGCTAACAAGTCGTTGCCGTAAGGTGCCGTTTCTGGCCGTTTGCAGAGATTGCGACACATTGTTCTAGAACCCCCCTACTATCTATATACTAACCTTTATCCTTTATTGGCCGTTTGGCCGTATTAATTAAAGGATATACACAGTGGATGTTAGAAGAAGGTTAGGGGAATGAACGGCCAAACGGCCAGACGAAAAACGCGCACCCGTTACTTTCCAACGTATCAACGAGCCCTGTACTACTGGTTTCCTTGACTCGTTCTATTTTGGTAGGACCAGAGGTCTAGACCCGTCGCGCAGCAGTGTTCGCAGTCCTCAAAGAAGAGCCGCGGCCCGAGGAGGACGAGGATCCTCCCTGAGCCGCGGCATACCCTACACCAGTGGGGTGGGGTTCGTTTCATCTCATGCGTCCAGCATCGCGAGCAGGAGCTTCTGCTGGTCCTCGTCCATCATACCTCTGAGCATGAGCAGCTTGGCGATCGATGTCTTCTTCATTCGTTCTATGCCGTCTTTCACTTGATCGTCGCTGTCTGCTCCAACGATCTCGTCGAAGATCTCGACCTGATCGTCGTTTAGCGTCTTGTAGATTTTCTTCCACTGCCCGTTTGCGTCGATGGACGACTTCAGTGCCTGTGCGATTGTGACTAACGGTTGATCTGCCATTTCTCTGTTTACTTCCTCTAATATTTCTTCTGTGACTTCGGGTTGTTCTGGTTGCTCGGTTTGTTGATCGTTTCTTTGCTCTGGAGGTGAGTTCCTGATCGGTTCCTCCTGCTCTACTGTCGGGGCCTCCGGGGGTTGGGGCGGTTTCGTACGGCTGACTGACGTCGTCCCTCGGACGGCTGGGACGCTGCTGATGACTTTCTCCTCAGTCGGGAGCGGCCTAGCTACCCGTTTCGGCTTCTGGGGCTCAGGCTTGTCGCGTTTGGCTGCACGCTCTTCTGCCTTTGCGTCGTCGTCGTTGCCGACAAACTTACTCATCAGTCCACCAATGATGGACTCCATGGCACCGGTCTTTTTGACATGCTCAAAAAGCTCGTTCCATTTCTCTTGGTTTTGCTGCTCCTTGAGCAGTTCAAGCCGGTTTTCGTCCTCCATTTTGCGAAGATCCAGGTCGTGAGCCATGCGGAGGGCTTCCACCTCTCCGACGCGCTTCACGCTCTCAGTGCAGATCTTCATCATCTCCTTATTCTCTTCAAGGAGCGGTCGAATCATTCCGGAGACGACCTCCATTAGACCCATGTTTACCTGATGAAGCTCTCCGATATAGCTCATCTGTGTCTCAAGAAGGTCGCCCTCGTCCATCGTGTTAACGGCCCGAGGAGATTGCTCTTCTCTCATGCGTATATGCTTTGAAACAATCTTCCGTCCTCGACCGCCCATGCCGATGAAGCTGACTTTGTAATTGCCAGGATCGTCGGTTTCCATGATGTCGTGAGCGATTATCTGCATTGCAGCCTCGCAAATCTCCTCCGATGTGTAGGGAGGAGTCGAGTTTCGCGTGGGTTTTTCCTGGATCTGCGCGCTTGCCACTATTTTGTACTGACCGCGCTGGATCATTCGATGCACGGTCATACTTTTCATTCCTCGCATATTGGAATGACATAGTGCTGCAAGGTCTTCTGGGAATGGTTCGTACAGATCTGGCAGTTCGATTTCGGGAGTTATCTGCATGGAACGGAGTGTAACACGGTGACACACACATCTGAATATCAAAAAACATCAATGTTTTCATAATGTGTACGCCCGGTTCGGTTCTTCGTGTTTTACCGTGCAACTTTTTTCTTGTGTTGAGTGTATTTGACTGACTAACATTATGAAGATCGCTGACGTGATCCATAATTCGAAAAACACGAATACATCGACTTCCAAACACTGAAACTCAGAAACACCAAAAGAAACGAAAAAGAAAATGGCAGCACTTAAAAAGGCCGATCTCAGCAGCATCTCCAAGACCGAACTCGCCGACGTTGTCGCGCGCTACAAGGCTCGTGACAAGAAGTCCCGTGAAAAAGCAAAGCGAGCAACCGAGCAGTTCACCTCCGACCTCGTCGTCGTTGGCTCCGGTGCCGCAATGGGCTACCTCATGGGCCGACAGGTCGTGGAGGGCACCAAGAAGGGGGATCTGGAGAAGGCCACCCAGCTTGTAGGAGTGGACTACGACCTCGCCATCGCAGGCGCAGCAGCAGCCGTGGGCCTCACTGGCATGGCTGGTGGCATGAGTGACTTCCTGCGCAACGTCGGAATCGGTGGGCTCACGGCCTACGCGGGACGACGCGCATTCTTCGCGACCATCGAGTCGATGGAAGAGAAGGATGCGAACCGGTTCCCGAGCGGCACGTATGCCCCTTGGGGTGGACAAGGGATGCCCAAAGCACCCGGAGCCTAGCCAATCAACGCTCTAGTTCGCGAGGAGTTCTGGAGTACATCCCCGATCAGTTTACTGAGCCGCCCCTTCGGGGGCGGTGGGGGAAACCAGACGCGGTAGTCGGGCAATAGTGTCCGAGTCTCATGGAGACAGAACAATTCAACCCAACAAAAACAGGAAAAGATCATGAAGCATCTTGTACGACGAAACGGTGCGCACCCAGCGCACAACCCGGGGTACAGCTACGGGGCTCCTGGCGACACCAATCCTTACGGCATCGTCACCCACGGCTACACCCCAGACACCTATATCTCAAACAACGGACACTTCGGAGCAGAACAACAAATGGCTAATCGAAATTGCGGACCTACATTTTACAACCTCCCCGGCAACGCTGGGATGCCCGGCTGCGGCACTGGAACCCTCGCGGGCTCTGAGTGCGGCCTGCAGATCCTTCCGATTCGTTCGGACGCAGTGGCACCCGGTGCCACTGTCACGCTGAGCATCAGTGCTCTGCGTGCCGGTGCGTTCAAGCCACGCAAGTGGTACGTCTTTGGTATCGGAGACGGCGCTGCCAACTCCGGCACCAACGTGCGTTTTGACATTGAGTCGGTTACCGTCCAGGGTATCCCTCAGTTCATCTCGACCGCCCAGGACGCCGCAAACGGCTTCGTGGCCCTCTCGGACTCCTTCCTTAAGCCCGACGAGCCCGTGCCCGTGAGCTACATGGTCTTCGGCTCTGACCCCGGACAGCAGCTCCAGGTCACCGCTACGAACCTTGGCAACATTAACGCTCGCCTCTACATCACCCTCTGGGGAGATGCCGCTGAGGTCAGCGCGGTGGGAACCTACTAAGGTAACCATTTCACCAAAGACGGGCTCCCTGATGGGGGCCCGTTTTTTTTGGTATAATGAGTCACCATGGCAAGAGCTTATCCATCGCCACCGGGAATGATTCCCATTGGCCCCAGGTCCCCCTACGCTCCCGCGCTTCAGCCACCGCCTGGTGGATTTGCCACGGTCAGCACAGACCCGAACCTACACCTTGCCCTTGGTCGCACCGCTCAGACATTCTACGCGCTACCGGTGAATACAGTAGCCCAGTCGTCGACCGAAATCTACACGGGATCAATCGGTCTTAATCAATACGACTGCGGTGTAAATGGGTGTCAGTGGATGATCACATCGATCCAGAGTCTGCAGGTCGCCCGCCGTGCCGATGCTGC
>QMYR01000042.1 GCA_003662765.1 Candidatus Thorarchaeota archaeon | reverse complement strand
TGGTACGGCAAGAAGCGTGCGGTGACGTACGTGGCACCAAATTGGGTCTTCCGTCCCACTGAGCTGACGCTGGATGAGGCCAAGTCACTGGCCAAGGAGTATCCCACGGCCAATCTTCGGCTCGTCGCCTACGGACGCATGTGGTACTTCATGGTGCCGCCTGTGCTGCTCCTTCTGATACTCGCCATCCCGCTGTATGCTGCGGATATCGATAGGAGTCTGTGGTCGGTGGCCCCAGCAGTGTATGCTGCTTCGCTCGGTGCAGCCACGGCCATTGCTGTATATGGCGCTTTCAGAGCAACGGCCAACGATGCGACGAATGACTTCGACCTGAGTTTCCTACGCGAAACTATCTGGCTGGGGGGCGTGCAGGCCCAAGTGCCTGGTCTCACGAGAGTGCGGGTGGGTCTTGAGGTCGCCGAGTTCGCTGGCTACAGAGTGTTCCGCGAACCACATGTGATAGCAACGGTACAGGGGATTGAGGAGGAGAGCAGGATTCAGGCGTGGTCTGAGGAAGTCGGGGCTCTCAAGAGGCTGCTGGCGTATCTCGCTACTGGACACGGGCACGGTCGCATAGTGTGGTCTTGGCACGCAAGGGACCGCGACTTTTGGAAGACGACGGGTTCGGATACTTCCGGCTACTATGTCCGGCCGCCAGTGAGAACACGGGTTCGTGAGATGAGTGTGAAGGACATTGATCTCGTGACTCGCAATGCCGTTGGCCTAGTTGCACTGGAATGGTTGCGGGCGCACCCCGATGACACGACGACCGTTCTGGATGTCCTCAATCGAATTGGGGCGAGCCTTCCCGCACCATCATGATATCTTGTTGTCGTCGAAAACTTCTAAGGCGAGGTCCCGTTTCTCCAGTCTGAGGCAGCCAAATGGGAGACGGACCGGTCACCTACACCCCGTTGACGCGCTACTACGCGGTTCTGTTCATGGCCTTGTTGGTGCTGGGTCTGGTCGGTCTTGACCTAGCTCGGTACGGCCTCGTCGTTCTTGGACTTGACCCCGCCATGTGGCTGGCGGAGTCGATAGCCGTTCTCCTCTGCGTGACCATCACATCCATTCTGATTGCTCATCGCATGCGTGGTTTGCTGTCATACTCTGAACCAGAATGGAGATTTGAGGTACGAGAGGTCTCACTGAGCGAGTATTCCTCCATGGTCCATGAGTATCGTCGTGCGTATGTTCACATGCTGAGGCATGTTGACCTTCCTCTATTGGTGACCGCAGCAGTCGTGGCGGTCACAGCAGTGTTCTTCCCGTTCGGTCTGTTGTCACTCTCACCCTATTCTCTGCAATACGCACCACTCGTCTTCGGGGTGCTCGTGATAGTCTATGGTCTTATTGTATCACGCTTTGCATACCAAGTCATCCCGACAGCCGCAAGCGACGCCCTCTCGTTCACACCGGTGTCGTCCCTGAAACATGGGGTTCGGCTTCTCTCACATAACCCGGCAATCTCTTGGTGGGGCGTTCGAGTACGAATCGGTGAACACGGGGGGTACTTCACCCTGCGGGATGCCACCCCATTGGGGCGGATTGAGGGGATTGAAGCAGATGCGGAGGTAGAGATTCAGATGGATGGCTCGCAGCCGGCCCTTGCCCGTGCGAGAATCGTGAGTACTGGCGAGGTGTTTGAAACCGACATCGGTGAGAATCCCGCGGAGGCCCTCAGAGAAACTCTCGTTCGAGCCGTGACCGCGTACGCCAAGAGCTGCGGTGACGCTTCTATTATCGCCGATGCGGTATCTGACCTTGGGATTCAGACCAGCACAGAGCTTATCTCATTTCGTGACCCCGATGGTAGTGAGGAGTAGGTGAGATGCATTGAGCATGGAATCCATGATTGATACTTCTCGACAGAAAGCCGTGAACCGCGCTTTTGTTGTTGTTGTGGTCATTGCATTGGCCCTAGGTGTGCTCGCGCGCTTTGATCTTACTCTGAGCATTGGCATGGACTTCTTGACGATGTTTTGCTTGGTCCCCCTTGGTGTGTCCCTAATTGGTCTGGTGTTTGGCGGGCTGTCGAAACGTGCTATCGACTATGTTCCGGGACCTTGGAAGACTCGGCGAGTCTTCGTGTCAATCGAGGAGTTCAAAGAGATGTACGAGCGACATGAAGAGGCCTATGGCCATCTCTTCCCAGACACGTCGTCTTGCTTTTCCTCTTGCTACTGTTTTGCCTTTGGGGGGTGTGTGTTGGGCGTTCTTTTGACACTGGGCATTTTTCTCATTGGCAGCAGTACCCCCGTCTTCAATACTCTCATCGATAGCATTCTTCTCTACACCTTCAATGTCATTGTTGCCTCCGTTATGGGATTCATCGTGGGCTACAAGATTGTGAGCATTGACCCGGAAAAATCGATTCCGAAACCCTCCGTTGACCATCACACTATTGACTTTTTGTCCGCCCTGGCACGAGTTCCGGGCGTCCGTACTGGTTTCGATGTGCAGCTTGGCGAACGTGCTGGGCTTCTTGCGCTCATGGAAGCGGAACCAAAGGCGTACATTGAGGGTCTTCCGGACACGGTCCAGCTGAAGCTTCAGATTTCGCGTTCGGGCTTTGTCTATCCGTACATTGTCGCCACTTACTACAAGGGCCCTACGGTTGAGGAACATAAGGAGCGACAACGGTTGGGCACAAAGTACCCTGCCATATTCGAATACATGATGGACAAAGATGTCACAGTGATTGTTGGTCGGTTTGACATTCCGAAACGAACTTCCAGTGTTCCTCACATTTCGGATCGGGACTTCTACGTCCTCGCTGTTGCAGTGGTGTCGCGGATGCGGGAGCTTGCGGCGCAGGCCCCGTCATAGGCATGTTTAATTGCCACTCTGCAAGGGCGACACACAGAAAGGAGTTGGACAGATACCAATGACGAACAGGAACTGGACAAATCGATGGGTGCTCATGCTTCTTGCGGGCATAGTCTTGCAGGCCATTATCTATCCACTTGTCTGGGTGTTCCAGCTGTTCAGCCATCTCTACTTCCCGGAGGTCTTTGCGATTAGCATCGCCTCGGTCATCATTCAGGCAATCGGGTTCGGCGTGATCATGTACAAGACAAGAGGTCAGGACCCTGCAATCTACGGGCAGGGCCGTCCGTTCCAGCACAAGCTTCGGGAAGAAGATGAGGTCGTGGCCAGCCGAAAGCCTACCTATGCAGGCGGCCAGTGACTGGCCTCTGCTCATGATCTCAGTACTGCTCGGGGTATGGGCAGGGAAGATTCCAATCTTTTCTACCAGCTCCACATCTTGGGGGGCACATGAGGCGGGATATATCCCGGGAACCACAGATTCATGAGTGGGAGATATGGCGCCAGAGGAATGGTGACAAGCACAAGCAGTGCGAACGTCAACGTGTGAACCGCCGTCACGTACGTGTAGTACGGACGGATGTAAGTGTAGAATGCGAAGGCTGGTATCGATACCGCAGCCATTGCCAGTATCTCAACAGGGTCAAAGAAAAATGGGATAGACACTGGCCACAGGAAATAGAACAGGGCTGCGATTTTCTCGTTTGATGTTTCATGATGAGCAATCTTATGGATACCATCGACTCCCTGTGAGAGGAAGAACACAGGAATCAGTAGCCACCACTGGAGGCCCACAAAGAACATCGGGCCAGCATAGAACAGGAGATCGCCGAGGCTCTCCACCCGCTCCCAGAAAGGATTGCGCGATATGTACTCTGTGGCCTCGGTCATGAAGTACCCTATCATCTGCATGGTGACAAGCACGGGCAAAAAGAAGAACGATATGATAATCATTATCACAGCGCCCTTTGGAATCTCTGGAATCTTCCCTTCATGATAGTTGTCCAGCGGATAGATTCCGTGGAGTGTGAATGTTGTGATGAGAAGCATTATGCCGCTGGGAACAAAATAGAGGGGCTGGCAGATGAGACCTAGCGGGCCCAAGAATGAGTATACGTTTCCCTGAGGTCCGAACGTGATGGAGTCAGGCTGCATGTACCACACGCCGAAGACCACAAGCAGCTCAGGAATGAGCATCTTCATACGGTAGTCTTGAATGAATCGCATTATCGGCCCCGGTTCCTTTGGTTCTCCCATCAATGTACACCTGCTGTTGTGCTGCGATGGCCAGCCCGCGGATTCATTCTTAAGTGGTTCGCTTGACGGCTCGCTCGAACGCGATTGGAAATTCGACACTTCTTGCATGAATCTGCCGGACAAGCTCGGGCGTTGCGCGTGATAACCCACACTGGGTGGATATCATGGCATTGGTGGCGAGCAGGCTAATGTCAACACCTCTGTTCCCGAGGAGTGCAAGCACGCGATGCAGGTTCTCTGTCAGCGTTTCGATGACGGGCCTGCTGTAACCATCATCAACGTTGGGAAGAACTCCCAGCGCGAGTCCCCCCCCGCGTTCCATGAAACGGTTCATGCGCTCAGCCTGTTCCTCGTCAATCTCCGGAGGGTACCTGACAACATCTATGTGAACAATCTTAGTCTTGGTATCCCATAAGAGGTGTTCCTCATCATTCCGGAGGGACCTCCAGTCCTCACAGTAGTGATATGCAGGTATAGCCCCGGCCGGGAACACCGACTCAGTTTCCCGAACTATCTGGGCTCCTGTGAGGCCGGTGCTCGAATCGCGTTCAGCCATCTTTATCACAAAGCCTAGGGCCGGATCATCCTGGCACAGCATAATTGTGTCGCAGAACTCGCGGAGAAATCTGACCTGGCCCTCCGCGATTCTTCGCATGAGCGACGAAAAGAAACGCAGCATGGCTGCTGAGATAAGCTGTTTCCCATCGGGTCCTCGGACTGTGAAACACATGGTTGCTGGTGCAGTCTGTTGTGTCTTAAAGAAGTGAAATGGCCCCTTTTCGGCGAGGATGTATAGTCCATGTGCATGTTCCTCGTCGATGAGGATGGGTTCTTCAGTTTCCACTATGTCGCGGTAGACGAACATGTCAAGGTCGATGACAAAGTCGTCTTCTTCTTCGAACCCGTCAATCATGTATGCAAACTGTCTAACCATGTCCTCCTCTCTCAGCGCTGGCAACTGGTACCAGTAGGGAAGCGAGAGTGTGCTTACGTAGTCCGCTGGCAGCTGCGGATCGGTTTCGCTTACCGAACCGACCGCGAAGAAATGGCCCACAAGATCCTCAGGAACGAGTCTTCTTACCAACTCGCTGACCCCTCTTTGCCTCCGCCTTTCGGCGTATCACTCTCGTGCAAGACTGAAGCGCTGGGCAACCGACACATGATTCCGGAACATCCGTGGCCATCTGTTCGTACAACAGGACCTGTTCGGCGATGGCAGTACCAGCTGACACATCTTCCCCAGTGGGATGTTCCTCGGGCTGTGTGATATGACACTTGTAACCCCTAAGAATCTCAATCATTGCATCAAGATCCCCGGCAACGACCACTGCTGTGGGTCCCACTCTCCTCACCACATGCTCGTTGAAGTCCTTCATCAGTAACAGGTCATCAAGCTCTCTCTCTGACTCTGTTTCCAAGAGTGTCACGGTGGAAACCGTGACAAACGTTGTCTGGCTCATCCAGTCACGGATGGATCTTATCACGTTCTTGGGGACCGGTTTGCTGCTCTCGTTCTCAAGAAACTCTACGATGTCGTTCTCTCTGAGACCAAGTTCGACGGCCTGGAAGACCGACTTGTCGGTGATGCGAAAAGTGCTTGCAACATCGGTCTTCACAGGCTCTGTGAAGAGCATTAGCCGATAGAGCTTACTGTAGTCCATCTCTGGAGTGAAGCATGTGATCTCAAAGTTCGGCTGGACAAAGAATGTGTCCCTGTCTGCTGGCTTCTCAAGGGGCCGATTCGCTATCACAGCGCTCCCAACATCAGTCAGACTCACTGCGACAAGCTTCTTGCCCTTGTAAGCGCCTTCGACGAGACCGAGCAGAATCAGGATGTCTAGAGCGATAGCGACACGTTCCTCGTCGACCTGAATCCACTTCAGAGGCTCGTTCTCAATGAACAGTTCGCTGCGGATCCAGCCCTTCATCTCGTCTATCTTAATCCACTCGCCCTCCTCGCTCTCCCTTAGCCTACAGATTGCAAGGTTAAGAGTGAACTCTGTGGGCTGGTCTGGTGTCGCCCAGATGGCCCTAGTTCGTCCCAAAGTTGATAGGAGAATTCTTCTCGATACAACAGCTTGGTCACCCTGAAAGAGGGTGTCCACACGGCCGGGGACAGCTCTGTCGTTCTCAACAATGACATAGGCGCCCGCTTTCCGGGCAATCTTCTGGACGGTTTCAAAGCGTTCCTCAGTCGGTTTGGAGAGGGTCGCCTTTATGTGTTCGATCTCGCGTTTCGGAAACTCCCACGAGCTTGTCATATGCACGGGATTCTTTGCCAAGTGGGACACGAGGAGAAGCATGTCCACAAGTAGGGAGTCACGCTCGTTGACAAAGTTCCTGATTCGTTTCGGTCGTTCGGGGTTCCGAGGCGGCTTTCTCATGAAGAACTCCGTGAGATGAGGCATGAAGAAGTCGATGATCTTGAACTCGGCTACTTCCCGTCCGTAGTCTGTCAGCCTTGACATTATTCTCCTGACGATAATACCCTTCTTGCGAAGGTCGCGTTCAGTCTGGTTGAGCTGGCCGTAAGAATAGACCTTCCTGAAAGGTTTGAGGCGGTCGTAGCTCATGGCACCGCCGTTCAGGCAGAGCATGCCAAGCAAGTCGTATTCGCGCTCGTTGAACGTGGCAAAGATTCGTTCCCTTGCCTCCTTTTTTCGCATCTGCTCTGCCAGCAGCTTCGTCAACTCGGCCCCGGGCTTGCTGGTGCTTAGGTCGATGCCCCAGTACTGGCACGCGACGATGAGGTCTTCTCTGAACATGTGCTCAAGTTCGGCTTCGAGCGGTTCTCTGGGCATTAGTCTGGTCCCCTGTTTCTAAGGCCGGGCTAAACAAGCCGCGTCGGGTATTCTGTTTATGACCCTTGCGGTTTGATAACGCCAAACAGCCACAGCAAGTGTTCATAAATGCTCACTTTCGGACAGCAGGTATGCTTTCGGTAAGCAACGCCTAGCAGTCATGCTTATCTGACGGCCACCACAGTGTGAGAAACGGTGTAGGCCGATGGAGTCGCCACTCTGGTGTATCAAGTACCGACCTCGCAAGTGGGAAGACTTTGTTGGTCAGGATGATGCCATCAACGAGTTGAGGCGATTTGCGGAAACCAAGACCTGTCCTCACATGATCTTCATCGGCCCACCGGGCACCGGCAAGACTGCAGCCGTGGAGATCTTCGCCCGTGAGTTCTTGGGTGACGATTTTGATGCGAACTACCTCTGGCTTAATGTGCGGGATCTTCGAACCTATCCGGTTTCCAAGGCCAAGCGGTCTATCCAGGCGCTTGCCAAAGTTGACCGAAGTAAGCGTACCCCGTTTGACGAGTACATGTCCATTGTCTACAAAGATGCAAAAGAGGCATTGCGTCGGAGGGGCAAGAGCGGTGACCCGAATCGTAGTGAGATGCTCCATCAAGCCATCAAGATGTTCGCATCGACCCTGACCGTGATCACCGAGCTTGTCAAGGTCATGGTCTTGGACGAGGCCGACGCCCTCGACAACAACATGCAGCAGGCTCTTCGACGGACAATGGAGATCTACAGTGATGCCTGTCGTTTCGTACTAGTCACACCGACCCTAGCGGGCTGGATACCCGCAATTCTCTCACGTTGCATAGTGGTGAGATTCCAGCCGATTCCAGAGGCCGATGTGAAGCGTCGAATCTCAGAGATTGCCTCGGCCGAGGGTGTGGAAATCGAGGAAGCAGCCCTGACAGCGATAGCACGTGAATGCAATGGGGACATGCGGCGTGCGATAAACATGCTACAGATGGCGGCTGCAAAGAGTGAACATGTGAGTGAGGACGACATCTACGACGTGTCTGAAACCCCTCTGACCAAGACCGTGCGGGAGCTCGTCACGCTCGCTATCAACGGATCCTTTGTCAAGTCGAGAGACAAGATGCGCAAGCTGCTTGCAATAGAACAGTACTCCCCCAGTGAGGTCCTACGTGAGATTCAGCATGACATTCTTCGGCGCCCATTTGACGACGCAACCCGCATTGCGCTTCTTGAGAGAATCGCCGTCGTAGACAACAGGATGCGTGAGGGCAAGAACGCCTTCATCCATTTGGGGGCGCTGTTGGCCTCCATCTGGCACATGACGTCAGCGGAGTCTAGTGCATAGGCTCAACTTTCTTCTCAATGACAACACCATCCTCGAGCGCCGCGGCCTGATTTGGCGATAGGACCTGCTTGTCGAAGAGGAACTCCGCACGAATCATGTCCCCGTCGCGTGATATCAACTCCCGTTGAAGAGCAACGGAGAGCATCTTTCTAATCTGTGAAGGCCTGCCGTATCTGCAATTGAACGAGAGATACCTGACAGCGTCCTCAATGGAGACCGGCGATCCGTTTCGCTGGAAGAGGTGGGCGAGTATCAATAGTATGTGCCTTCCGTTCATGGCCCGGTGGCCAGAATCGACTGTGTTTAAGTACTTTGAGGGCGTGACCGCAGTCAATAGCAATGTCGCGCGCTTCTCTGACTGTTCACGGGGTCCCTGTTGAGGACTTGCTGGAGGCTCTGCATGAAACCAGCACCTTGCTCACCGATAGTACTCTAAGGTTTGGAGGCCTATTGGGCGGCTGGTCCAATCTCAACCTGTTGCTGACCTCTGACAGGCGGAGGATGGTACTGAAGCTGCCTGCTCGTACGACCGCTAGGTCCAAGGAAGGGTATGGTGTCCTCATGCAGAGGCATCTGGATTTGTCGCGAACCGGGCTCTCACCGCGCCCGCTCGAGACCGGTTGGATTGACGCACCGGTGGAGGTTCCATACATCTTACTGCAGTTTGTGGAGGGGACAGTGTACCCCGCTCCGTCAGCCATTCCCATTTCGGCTCTCTCAGCACTACGGCGCGCCATTGACTCATTGAACACGGCCAAGTGTGATAGTGCCACGGCACTCAGTCGACCGAGCGATCTGCTGGATCTGCACATCGATGCAGTGTCTTCTGCTGCTGACAGGAGCGGCGTTTCTTCGGACACGATTGCGCTCTTGCATGAGTTGCTGCCACTGGCCGATGCAGTTCGCAGCCACTGTGAGCACCTTCCTTGGTCTGGCGGATTGATACACGGCGACCTGTCTGAGTCCAACATCGTGTTCAGGGAGGGAAACGCAGTCCTACTAGACCTTGAGTCCCTGTCGACGGGGCATCGTCTGTACGATGTGGCCCATCTAACGGTACAGAACGCGGTAGAGGTCATTGACTGTCCCCCCACCCTTGTACAAGAGGGTGAAACCGAGGTTGTCAGTCGGTTCGTACCGCTCGCGCTTGTGGCGGTCATCTCGTGGAGCATAGAGCGTCTTGCTGACATGGACTCTGGACTAATAGAAACTGCACTTGTCAATGAGACAACATACAGGAGCATTCGTCGCTACGTGTCGGACAAGATTGCTCTGTTGAGGATGACTCTCTCAGGGAACCCGTCTATTGCGCAATAAGATCTCGTGGTATACTCCATGATGAGCAAGATTCTGATACTGGTAACTTGTAAATAGAGGCTCCAACAACGACTCTTGCGGGGACACACGGATTGAATCTAAAGGATATGCTCGCCAAGGGGAGGTCCCTGTACAGGACTGGCATTCAGGTACTTGACCGGGAGGTACCTGATGGCTTTCCCAGAAATGCCTTCGGTGTCATCCGTGGGCCTGGCGGGGGCGGCAAGTCTGTCATACTGAATGAGATGGCTCGCAGGATAATGGAGTCGGGCAAGAAGGTCATCTATGTGTGCTTTGAGGACACTCCACTCTCTGTCCTTCAGAACTTGGTGTCACTTGGATGGGACTACAGCACGATGCTCGACGCAGGTCGAATCCACCTCATAGACTGTTTCTCGGCACAGATACTCCGCAAGAGCACGGTCTACGACTACACACGTGTTGTCAGAAACCCGAACGAGGCGGATGAGATCACAGAGGCCATTCATGCGACCATTCAGGAGAATGGGGATGAGGAACTTGGCGGAATCTTTCTCGACAGCATCACAGAGTTCTTTCTTCAATCTCATCCCTTCAAGGCTGTCAATGCTGTCAAGGCATGGCGCGCCACGTTCTGCAAGGAGCTCAACATTCCCTTCTGGGCGATTTATCATACTGGCCTGCAGCAATTCGCCGCTTACGACGACATGATCACCTACACAAGCGACATTATAATCGACACCCGTCATGAGCCAGCGTTTGCGGCTGCAGGCGTGCTAATCAAACAGCTCAGGGTGACAAAGGTAAAGGGCGCACGCCACAACTCTATCTGGGTCACATTCGGTGTGGGCGATGAGGGCATTGTGGGGCTGTCACTGGACGACATGCGAGAGATTGCTCGGAGGATAACGAAGATTGAGGGACCGAGTTCGTGAGGTTTCACTTGATGAATGTTTCAGGCGGTACTTTCCAAATCTCCTCGTTACCCGACGCAATCACGTACTGGTAGCCCTGCTCAGTGAGAAACAGCTGTCTCTTTGCCGCAAAGTCCATGTCTCTCGTGTCTTTCGTAATGATAGAGTAGAACCTTGCAAAGCTCCCGTCAGACTTGGGGCGGAGTATTCTTCCCAGCCTCTGTGCCTCCTCTTGTCTTGAGCCGAAGGTTCCGGACACCTGAATGGCCACATTTGCGTCGGGCAGGTCGAGGGCGAAGTTCGCCACCTTCGATACGACGAGAACCTTGATCTCTCCGCGCCTGAACGCGTCGTAGAGGACATCACGCTCTGCGTTACTGGTCTTGCCCGTAATCAGTGGTGCATTGAGCATGTCGGCTATCTGTTTGAGCTGATCAAGGTACATGCCGATGATCAGAATGTTGTCGTCTTTGTGGTATTCGACTATCTTTTTGAGAATCTCCATCTTGACTGGATTCTCTGCTGCTATTCTGTACTTCTTCCTGTCTTCGGCCAACGCATATTTCCGGCGGAGGTTGTCGGGAAGATCTATCCGTATCTCATAGCAGATTGCCGTGGCAATCCAGCCCTGTTCCTCCAATTGTTTCCACGGAACATCATATCTCTTTGGTCCAATCAGGCTGAAGACTTCCTCTTCGCGTCCGTCCTCACGAACGAGCGTGGCAGTCAGACCCAGCCGTCGCGTCGCCTGAATCTGAGCGGTCACACGGAACACAGGTGCCGGCAAGAGGTGAACCTCATCGTAGATAATGAGCCCCCAGTTGCGCTCGCCGAATATCTTGAAGTGCTCAAACTCCCCGTCCCGAGACTTCCGCCATGTGAGAATCTGATATGTGGCAGCCGTCACAGGACGCACATCCTTGGAGTCGCCGGAGTACTCTCCAATATCGTCTTCTGTGAGTGTGGTCTTGTCGAGGAGCTCATTCATCCACTGTCTGACGGCGACCACGTTGGGACAGAGAATCAGAGTCGAGGTCTGGAGTTTGTGCATGACGCCTATTCCGACAATCGTCTTGCCTGCACCGCATGGCAACACAATCACTCCCGAGCCACCCCTCTCACCTCCGCCTGCGTAGAACGCAGCGATGGCATCCTCCTGATACCTCCTGAATCTGAATGGCTTGCCTGATCTCGTTACCTCTCTGAGGTCGAAATATAGCGGTTCACCCTCTACGTAACCGGCGACATCCTCGACAGGGTGTCCAATCTCAATCAGTGCGTGCTTCACGAATCCTCGCTTGCTGGGGTCAACAAGCATTCGAGTGGCATCGAGGCGTTCCAAGAGGTACTCGCGTACCTGCTTGTGAGCCCAGATCTCCTCGGCTAGGTCCTCGTCCTCGCATTCGAGGACAAGGTTCTCGCCCTCCTTGTACAGGCTGATCTGCCCGTACCTGCTCATGTAGTCGACTATCTCTCGAGCGATGTTGCTGGGGATGGGGTACTTTGCATACTTCTCAAGGGTTTCCACGACCTCGTCCGGAGTCATCCCCATGGCTGCTGCGTTCCACAGACTGAGGGGTGTTATTCGGTAAGTGTGAACATACTCCGGACTCTTGATTAGCTCGGCAAATCGGGCCAGTGCATCACGGGCCTCTTCGTAGAGCGGGTTGTCTACCTCGAGCAGGACGGACTTGTCTGATTGTACTATCAGCGGGTTCGTCGGCTTCGGCATCTCGTACCCCTCATTTCTGCGTTGCAGCGCCCTTTCGTCGGGCCGACATGCGGGAATCAAAGCTCGGCGACAAACTTCAGTGATAAACCCTTCCATCGAGGTCGTATGTGTCACATATGCACAGCCGGCAGTCACGCAAGAGGGAAAAAGAGGTTCGAGAGGGAGTGTTCCCTCTCGTGGTGTTTCAGCTATCGTCTTACAGCCTTGACAATGGCTCCGAGGACCACAACTACCAAGGCTAGTATCCCAAGCTGAGTAATCATCTCAGTCGACATACCGAAGATACCGGTACCAGCTGTCACGGTGCTCTCGGATGTTGTGGTTTCAGAGGAAGTCGTGGTGCTTTCAGTCGTTGACGAGGTCGTTGTGGTTTCGTCGCCCGTAGTAGTGGACGCAATAACGGTATAGCTCGAGTACTCCGTGCTCGCCCAGTTTCCTCCGAGGTCGCGAACGAACGCCCTGTACATCACAGTTACCCCTGCGTCTTGCGCCGGAATCTCCAACTTGTAAGCACCTGCTGTGCTATCGTACGTGGCCGTATAGTTCACGAGAGTACCGGTGTAGTTCGCCTCGACATAGACGACCTCAATGCCGTTGTGGTCGGTAGCATCAACATAGATTGTGACAGTATCCGCATCTGTCACAGAAACGGGAGGGTCTCTGTTCACGGACGCGATTGTGGGTGGCACTTGGTCATGAGTCGGATCGGTGCCAGCTTGGTACTCCTGCAGATTAGTCATGCCGTCATTGTCGACATCACCAGAGGCATCATCTGCCAACGGATCCAGTCCGTACTGCACCTCCCATCCATCGGGTATTCCGTCGTCATCAGTGTCATTGTCGTTGGGCGATGTACCGTTGAGGTATTCGTAGTAGTTTGTCAACGCATCGCTGTCGGGATCGCTTGTGGCGTCAGATGAGTCCGTGGCATTGAGGCTATTGTCGAGCTCCCAGCCATCCGGCATACCATCATCATCGGTGTCATTGTCATTCGGTTTGGTTCCGTTCAAGAGTTCTGCGTAGTTGGTGAGCCCGTCGCTGTCGGGGTCATCTGCAGAGTCATTCGCAAGCGGATTGAGACCGTAGGTCACCTCCCAGCCGTCTGGCATGTCATCGGAGTCGGTGTCGTTGTTTCTCGGGAGCGTGCTGTGCTGGAACTCCTGCACGTTGGTCAGTCCGTCATTGTCGGGGTCGTCAGCTGAGTCGTCGATAAGAGGATTGAGCTGTTGGGAAACCTCCCAGCCATCCGGCATGTCATCAGAGTCAGTATCGTTGTTGTTTGCCTGTGTGTGATTGGTGTATTCGTAGTAGTTCTGAAGGCCGTCGTTGTCAAGGTCATCGTTGGCATCATCCGCCAGGGGATCCAGTCCGTTGTCTACCTCCCAGCCGTCCGGCATTCCGTCGTTGTCGGAGTCGGGGTCTGTGTACGAGGTGCCAAGGTCGTGTTCTCCTAGGTCACACAGTCCGTCACTGTCGGTGTCGTGCGACCACAGTTGAGTGATCATCTGGTTCCTGGGGTCATCGAGACCGTAGTCCACTCTTCCTGCAATGAGAACGTACCTCTCCTCTGTGTAGGCAGGCTTGCTGACAGCCACACCGTAGCCAATGTCGTCATGGCCGGAGTCCCAGCTCCACTCGGCCAGTACACTCCATGTGTCTGAGCGCACAGCGCGGTAGATCATGTCAGTCGTGCCGGTCGAGTTGTAGAACGCTCCCACCGTGTGAATGATGGGGATAACTGACCCACCACCGACGTCTACCGTGGCAATGTCCATGTCATAGAAAACGGAGTCTGGCAAGTTCATGTCCAGTGTCTTCAAGTAGACGCCCGTGTTGTTATCGAAGGCCCAGAGTCTTGCGAGCTTGCTCCCAAATTCGCTACTGACACCACACCCGTACAGGTACGTCGAATCGGTGTAGCTGCTATAACCGAGGGCCTCGACCATGTCATCGCCTGTTTGACTGCCCCATACCCTACTCCAGAGGAGATTTCCGTTCTTGTCGTATCTCAGTAGCACAGCGTTGCGATCTCCAGAGGTCGCATTAGTGACATAGCCGCCGACTGTGACTGCAGCACCATTGGCATCCCATGATGCAATGACTGCCATCCCTTTGTCTGGCTTTCCCTCGTAGTTGTAGGTGCGGTTCCAGACCTCTGCTCCCGTGTCTTGCCTGAACTTGAACAGGATTATGGACTTGTTGTACAGGTCGATTGTCTTGAAGCCCGTGACGTAGATTCCGTTGACATCGCCTTGCCACACGAAATCCGCGGTCACATCGTATCCCACGAGACCATAGTCACCAGGGATGTCTATCACAGTCGAAACTAGGAGACCGCCAGTTGAGTTATACTTCAGCAGGAACAGGCCTCCGGCATAGTCACCGTTGGTGTTTCCTGTTACCCAGATGTAGCCATATGTATCAATACACACGCCATACGCGACATCGTACACGCTGGGTGTACCCCAAGTCCTGTACCACTCCATTTGCCCGTCAGCATTGAACTTTGCAATGAATGCGTCTGCGTACGGTGATCCGCTCTCGGCAACTTCGCCCACCACATAGGTCACGCCATCATACACGCCGTAGTGACCAGTTGCATCGTGGACTATCTCGTCGTACTGGCCGCCACTGATGTTGTACGAATAGAGAGTGTAGTCTCCTATTCCAGCGGGCCCCGCTGAGGTGCGTGTTATGCTGGGGGGCGAAGGGCCTGAGGGGATCCGCGTGGTAGCTGTAGGCAGCACTAGCGTGAGTGCAATCACTGTCAGCATTACTAGTTTGATGTATTTCATCGCGAATCACCTCTTCTAGAATCAGCAGAGAATCCCTGCCACACTTGGTGGCGCGACCCCTGCGATTTGGACAGAATGCGGCTCATGATTCCGGGCGTCAGTAATGTAAGGTTTAGCTGTTTCTATGCTAGACATAAATAGAATAAATTGTGCATGGATTCGATTCGGTTTTCCGCTAACAGAACAGCCACATTGGTCGCATAGTGACGTATTTTAGCCAACGCGCAGCCCGTGTCGGTCATGGGGTTGGACCATGACCATGGAAGCGACTGATGCCACGGAGAAATCCCTCTACACAAACCCAAAGGTCATGGTTCTCGCTGTCAATGCGATGCTGATTATGCTCGGTTTTGGAATCGTTGCCCCATCAATGGCGTTCTACCTAATCGCATTGGAAGGCGGACTCACGCAGCCCCCGGGACCGGGG
>QMYR01000041.1 GCA_003662765.1 Candidatus Thorarchaeota archaeon | reverse complement strand
TCGATGCCGCGGACCTTGCGCCAGGATTCCTTCACCCTCACCCAGCGGTGTGCCTGCTCGTGGCGGAATGCGGGTTGCCTTCTCCTCATGAGCCTTGCAATCCGGAACAGGCGAGACTTGATGATGGTCTCTCTGGTGACAGGCTCGGGCTTCTTGGGCTTTGCCTTGGCGGGGGCCTTCTTCGCCGCCTTCTTGGCTCTCGTCTTGGGCTTCTCAGCCGCTCCGGCCTTGGTCTTTCTCTTAGCAGCCTTTGGCTTCTCTGCCTCGGCCTTCTTCTTGGTCGTTCTCTTAGGTTTCTTAGCCTCAGCCTTCTCGGCGGTCTTCTTTGCGGCCTTCTTGGTCTTCGGCTTCTCGGCCTCCGTCTTTGCGGCAGTCTTCTTCTTGGCCGCTCGCTTGGGCTTCTCAGCCTCAGCCGTTTCAGCAGTCTTCTTCGTGGTTCTCTTTGTCTTCGGCTTCTCAGCCTCAGCCGTTTCAGCAGTCTTCTTTGCGGCCTTCTTGGCCTTTGGCTTCTCTTCTTTTCTCTCAGCGGTCTTCTTTGTAGCTGCCTTCTTGGGCTTCTCTGCCTTGGCCTCTGTCTTCTTGGAGGTAGTCTTCTTTGAGGAGGCCTTGGTCTTCGGAGCGTCTTCAGCCTTCTTGGCTGCAGTCTTCTTTGTCTTCTTCGGCTCCTTTGGAGCGTCCTCAGTCTTCTTCGTCTTCGACTTCTTAGACTTCTCTGACACTTGTCACGCCTCCCTTACACAATGGACTTCACTTCCTCGCCCTTGCGCTTCCTGATGACGTAGATACCGTCCAAGAAGACCCGGCGATCTTTGTCACGAATCTTGCATGCCAGCTGGATGTTGGCTGCACTCTGCGACACATGTTCGATGTTTATTCCACTGATGATTATGTCATCCTCTGTGACCTTGATGTCGACATCACCAATGAGCCTGGCCTTTCTGATGCCCCGCTCACCAATGAAGTTCTTGATGTGCACCTCCTTCCCGTGAACCTCCACTGTGATTGGAAAGTGAGAGTAGACTATTTTCATCTCGTAGGTGTAACCGTGACGTACTCCGATGAACATGTTACGCAGATGCGCGATGATAGTCCCCACAAGGGCCCGAGTACGCTTTCTGGATATGTTCGTCCACGCCACGATCTCATTTCCCTCAATCCTGATGGAGGTCTGAGGCTCAGGAAATGTTCTCTCAAGAGTTCCCTTCGGACCTGTCACCCGCACGGTCTTGCCCTCGAGGGATACCTCGCAGTCACTGGGAATCTTGATGCGTTTCTCATAGACAACTTCTCGTGGCATCTATTCAACCTCCTCAATACACGTAGGCAAGCAGCCGGCCGCCAATGCCACGTTTCTTGGCCTCCTCATGGGTCATCACGCCCTGCGGCGTCGTCACGATCAGGATGCCGTAGTTGTAGGCCGGGAGGAATCGCTTCTCAAACTTCTCGAAGCCGTCGCGCTTGACAGGGTATCTCGGCTTGATGACACCGCACTTGTTCGTGCGACCCATCAACTGTATCCTGAAGCGACCAGCCTTTCCATCGTCGATTCTCTCGAACTCTCCAATGTAGCCCTTGGACTGCATCACGCGTAGCACTCGCTCGATTAGGCTGGAGGCTGGTGCCACAACGACCTCGGACTTGCCAATAATCTCGCTATTGTATATGCTTGACATGGCATCCGCAAGTGGATCTAGTAGCGTCATTCTTTCACGACCTCCCTACCTGTACTTTCGGAATCCCATCTTCTCAGCCGTTTCCCTGAAACAGCGTCGGCACATGTTGAGACCGTAGGAGCGGATTATCGCGCGGTGCGTGCCGCAACGAATGCACGTCCTGCTACCCTTGCCCATCTTCTTGCGCTTCTTGCTCCGTTCTCCTCTTGTTGTACTCATCATTCTTCACCTCTAGAACAGATACGTGCGTTCACGCTCCTTCTCCAGTATCTCAACGCCGAACTCCCGCTTCATGAACACCATGCTCTCCTCAGGTGTAAGCCGGTGCCGCCACGGGACTTTGGCCTTTCTTCTTCGTCTTCGTTTCACCCTGAACCCCGGGCGCTCTATGACGACTGTGATATTCATTCCCTGAATTCCCAGCTGAGGATCGTACTTGACCCCGGGGATGTCGATGTGCTCTTTGATTCCAAAGGCAAAATTACCGTCCTCATCCCAGTTCTTCACCAGCAGGATGTTGTCCTTGGCCTGTAGGGCACGCCTAAGAAATTCCACAGCCCGCTCGTGTCGCAGCGTCACTCTGACCGCGATTGGCTCCTTCTTTCGAATGCCGAAGTCGCGAATCGTCTGTTTTGCCCGGGACTGCACGGGCTTCTGGCCCGTGAGCATCTCGAGAATAGTGGCCGCACGCTTCAGAGGCTCGCCACCGCCCGTGCACATATCCACAATGACCTTCGCGATATAGGGCCTCCTCATCGGGTAGGCCTCCCACTCCTTGACTATGACATCCTCATGGGGAGTGATGCTCTCTTCTACTGTTGTCATGCGGTGACACCTCCTGCAGACTCTAGCGCGACTTCGGGTCTATCGTTGCCGACCACAAACACGTACTCGAGAGCCGTCTGGAACCTGTTCCCACTGGGATCCTCAAGTGTCACAGTACTGGCGTGAGTGCCGAAACGCCGTTCGACGGCAACTATGCGGCCCTCGATGCCAATGTTTTTGCCCTGAGTGATTATTGCGTATGCCCCTTCCTTGAGGGGATAGGAGTCTATGAGTTTCTGTTCGGGGACTGTAATCTTGAGGGTGTCCAGAGTGTGAAACTCGGACGGAGTGCGACCCTCTGGGAGGAGAATGTTGCGTCCATCATGAAGTGTCATCTGCAGCCTCCCGCCTGGCACCATCATCTTTTTCTCAATCCGGCAGAGCTTGAAGGCCGCTTCATCCTCATCTATCCGCACCAGACGAAGGCCGCCCCGAGTCTTTGGCAGAAGCCTGAACCTATCACCTGAGGACTTTATCTCAATGACATCCATCACACCGACCGGGAATCTTGGCTCGCGGCGTACACGGCCGTCCACAAACACCTGCCTCGAGTTAAGGATGCTCTTTACCTCTCTCATGGTCTCCGCATGGCCGAGGATCTCTCTCAGAAGGATTGCCAGAGTGACACATTCCTCTTTTCGGTGAGGCCCAGGTATCACTCTCGTCGTGAACTTCCCGTGCTTCCTCTTTATGGGCCAGTGCTTTGGCGCTGGCAATCTCTTGAGATGCTTCTTCTGACCTCTTCTTGCCATCTCACTCTACCTCCAATGGCTCCGCCATCCTCCGTTCGAGAATCCTCTTGCGGTCATCATCGAGCTCCAGTTTGACAATCATCAGGTTGGATGGGTGTAGCGGAACTGGTGCCTCCTTGCCGTCCGCCTTGGTCGTCGTGGCTGCGTCCACGTAGACGCGTATCCTTGAGTAGTCGACGCGGGTCACCTTTGCCTCAGTGTCCCTGAACTGCCCACGCACTATCCTGACCAAGTCACCTTTCCGGACGACCATCGAACGGACACCGTACTCCTCACGGAGATCCTCGTCCAATCTACACCGGAGCATGTTCTTGTGTGCGTGGACCGGATCCTTGTAGATGCGCCGACGCTGCTTTCGCGGTGACTTGCTGCTTGGTCTCTTTGTCATTCTTCATCGACCTCATACTATCTTGGATGCAATGGCGGCGACACGTGGCCACTTCAGCGTGACCTCCCTAGCCATCGGCCCTCTGAGCTCGGAACCCTGAGGCTCACCACCGGGCTTTATCAGAACTGCGGCATTGTCCTCGAACTGCATCCACGTTCCATCCGGACGACGGAATGGCTTTCTCTGCCGCACGATCACCGCTTGCAGGACCTGCTTTCGGAGTTCTTGTTTGCCCTTCGTGACCGAAACGTTCACGCGGTCGCCAATCCCAGCCTTGCCAAGTTTCCGCAGCCGGCCCTTGTAGCCGAAGACCGTTATCAGCTTCAGCTCCTTCGCACCAGAGTTGTCCGCGCAGACAAGAGTGGCCCCGATGGGTAGGCCACGGGCCATCCTCGGCACGAACTTTCGGATTCCTCTACTGATCTTTCTCGACATGGCTTACTCCTCCTGGGCGGTCTCAGGTCTTCTGACCTCAACAACGACGCAGGAAACAGTCTTGCTCAGCGGCCGACACTCGACTACTCTCACGATATCGCCCTCACGGACATCCATACAGTCCGGTACGTGCGCGTGTTTCTTCGACCTGCGCCGCTCGTAGCGTGAGTATTTCTTGATGAGGCTAAGGTAGTCCATCTGAAACGTGATTGTCTTGTGCATTCTTGTGCTTGTCACGACCCCTTCCATGATTCGGCCTCGGACTGGTAGGCTCCCGTGGAATGGGCAGTTGGGGTCCTCGCAGACCCGTTCCGGCGGCGTCACGTTCGGGATGCCGATGTTTCGCACCTTCTGTTTGCTCTTCGCCATCTCTTCACCATCTCCTCTTGACAGGTCGTTTGAGTCTGTCCTCGGGCCGACCCCGAAGGAGGCGACCATCCACTCTGACAACAGTTTCGTTGGGCAGCTGAACATCAAACACACAGACGCTCTTTGGAAGCATCACGACTCCGTGTGAGGTTTCAAGGTGGATCATCTCTTTGGACTCGTCCACAATTGTTCCCTCTCGGCAAACAAGACCGGGGTCGTGCGACTCCACCACGTGAGCACGAAGCCCCAGGATTTCATGCCTGACGAGGTTCTCAGGAGTGATTGTCACCTTACAGCCTCCAGCTCCTCTTCACGCTCAATGGTCAGTATTCTTGCGATGGCCCTCTTGACAGCACGAATGCGATAGGGGTTCTCCGTGCCACCGCCAGTAGCCATCTGAATTCTCACGGATGAGAGCTCATCATAGAGCTCCTCCAGCTTCTTCTTTCTCTCAGCAGGAGTTAGCTTCCGAATGTCCTTGGCCGTCAGTCGCGCCATCTGTTAGTCGCCTCCCTCGGTATCACCGAGATTGTCCAGCTCGTCAAGCTCGGCAAGATCGACCTCTGCTGCACCTTCCTCTGCGGGAGCCTCTTCGCTCTTGGGCTCCTCAGTGGGTTCTGGGGCACTCTCCTCGGTCTTGGGTTCCTCAGGCGGTGTCTCGGAGGGCTCCTCTTCGATGAGGTCCAGAGCATCAAGCTCCTCAAGCTCTTTCAGCTCCTCAATGTCGGTTATGCCCTCAAGCTCCGGTTCTACCACCTCAGGCTCCACCTCTTCGGCCTCGGCCTCTGGGGCCTTCACTAGCTCGAGCTCCTCGGCCTTCTTCGGCTTCGGCTTCTTGACATGGACCACACCGGGCAACTTTGCATCCGGTTTCATGATTCGGACTTTCACACCAATGACACCAGGCTTGAGAACAGCAATGTCATCAGCCTCGTCGACGAATGTCTCCGCAGGCTCGCCAGTCTTCGCAATGGTGGCCTGTCGGAACTTCTGGTATCTCGCACGCCGGCTCGACAACTTGCCCTTCACAATGATCTCACAACCAAGAGCCCCCGCCCTCATCACTCGTCTGAGAATCCAGTATGCCATTCTGCGGAACCGCACGCCTCGCTCCAGCTGGCGGGCAAGACGCGAGGCCATGACCTGTGCGTTGAGCCACGGATTCTCAATCTCTGCAACCTCAACCTGGACGTTATTAATCCCGAAATCGTGCTCGAGGATGTCAGTGAGTTCGCGAATCTTGGAACCACGCCTGCCGATGACAACGCCGGGGCGGGACGCATGGATTATTACTTCAGTGCGGGTCGGCATCTTGCGTATCTCGACACCGCCGTAGCCCGCAGAGTTGAGCTCCTTCGCGAGAAACTCGTCGATTTTGAGTCTGCGGGTGTTCTGCTCGATAAAGTACTTGACTGCCGACACCTATGCCACCTCTTCTAGGACGATCTCCACATGCGTCGTATACTCAAAGTAGGGTGTACTGCGACCGAAGGCTCTCTCAATGTACGCCTTGTACGTGCGACCTTTGTGAGCAGCGGCATGCACTATCTTCAATCGGTCTATGTCGAGACCCTTATCGTCGGCATTGGCCTCCGCGTTCTTCAGAACCTTGAGAATCATTTTGGAGGCCTTGACAGGATGACCGCCAGCTGGCCACTTCTTCATTCCGGGATGGTGACCACGCTTCTTCTTGTGCCTCCTGTACGGAATCCATGCCTTCTCCTCGATGACGCTCTCAAGAAGCTCAATCGCCTTGTCAAGCATCATTCCTCGTATGGCGTTGCAGATCTCTCTGCTGTGCTTTGGTGAGCATCTCATGTTCCTGCCGCTGGCTATGGCAGTCCTGTCCGGGTCTATGCCTATTATGCTATACCGATATGTTGGCATGGTACGACACTTCCGGTGCTAATGACGTGGCTTGGCCAAGTCTCTCACTATGGAGTGAGCGTTAGTTCTTCGGTCTGACACCCTCCACAACCACCCCAGAACCTACCGGCAAACGTATACAGGCGGTTCCGCGAGCAGAAGTCATTGCCTGTACTGCATCCATCGGTTCTGAAACGGTTGCCCTTTAGAGGGTTGCTCGCACTCGCAATGGTTCTCAATTTAAAGCTTGCCACTTGTCCACAGTGACTTATGGATTGTTTCCGAACTCAGCGGTGACACGCCTCAGCGACGGCGTATCGACAGTGTGCTTGACAAGCTCAATGCCCTTCTCGGTGAGGGTACCCTTCACGAATATCCTCCCGGAGGAGCGGATGTAGACCAGTCCCTTCGCCTTAAGGCGGCTGAGACTGGCAAGCACAATCTGAGTCAGCTCATCGTCGGTCAGATCGAGTCCCTTCCCAGGAGTCTGAAGAGTTTCAGTCATTCTGAGGACATTCTTCATACTCGAGAGCTGTCTTCGCTTGCTGTCATATGGATTCGAGTACATCCATAGGAGGACTATGAGATCAATGACATCCAGTCCTAGGTCGGGGTTGTTCTCTATAGCTCTCCTTGCAACAAGCTCCACGATGGGCATTACGCCCTCACCTCATTGGACTGGATTCCTCGGCGTAGAGTCAGAGCGTGGGCATTTAAGGTGCTCCATGATGCTCATACGGCCCTGACATGGCCAGGACGTGGCTGAAAGATCTCACCCTTTCGCATCAACTTGTCAAGAGACTCCTCAACAGACTCCTCTGAAACCCCTTTCTCTGCATACTCTCTCACTATGTCCTTCACAGGAACCGTGTCACCATGAGAACGCAAATGCGCAAGAATCTCTGCTGAAACATCCACTCTCCGGCGCGCGCCCGCAGGCTGTCCTGTGCCTTCACCGATGTATCGGACCGTCCACGGATTGGGAAAGAACACGTCTCCAGCATTGAACAGCTTGGTCAACTGATTCTCAACCCATTCCCACTCAAGTCTGTATGACTTGCAAGCAGCCTCAAGTTCATCGAGGTTGCAGGGCCGTTCCTTCGCCTTTTGAACGAGCATCAGTATCAGCCTCTGAGTCTTCGCACTTGGCAGGGGCATCTCGCCAGCCTCATCAGCCACATCCTCTACACTGAGTCGTCTTGCCGGCACCACTGCGAGGATTCGTTCCCGAGAACGGCGTACAGCCTCCTCGAATTCCTTGTCGCCCCTCGCATTGAACTGTCGAACGGCCTCCGCAGCGGCGTTCGGGTCGTCAAACAGAGCAGTCGCAGCACTGGTGATGTCGATGATGTGTCCGCAGTAGCTGCAGCGTCGGCGTTTTTGCCCCAGGGGCGCATTCGTAAAATGTCTGCAACGGGGACACATGAATACAACATATGGTTTCGTCATCTCTTGCCATCATGTGGTAGTTGACTGCCGTATATAACAGACACTCTCGGCGGCGCTATCCGAAGCATTATATCTTGGACACGGACGGCCCACCTCGGTGAACGTGAGATTGCCGCGCAAGGCAAGAGAGATTCGGATTGATGAACGGCTGTGCAAGGGCTGCCAGATCTGTATTCAAGTATGCCCCCACAATGTTCTTGCAAAGGCAGACAAGGTTGACAACAGGGGGTTCTATCTGCCAGTGGTTGTGAATCTCCAGGCCTGCACGGTATGCAGAATGTGTGAGATGGAGTGCCCCGACTTCGCGATATCTGTTCACGAGGACAAGTGACCGATTTCTCACCACCGGTGGCGAATATAATACAAGACAAGATATAGAAGTGTACATGAGAAGCTATGACCCGTTGGCCCATCGGTGGTGTCTGCGCTGGAAGATCCGCGAATTCGTGTGTTGTTGGAGTTGAAGAGAGAGATTGATGAGGAATACGAGCGCCTCACGAAGAGGCTTGAGATGTTGAGAGCATATAGACAGGCCCTTGACACTGTAATAGGAGTGCGAAGTTTTGCAACAGCGGACGCCGCGCTCACATCCGCAGCGCCCAGTGGTGCTCAAGTGCCAGCAGCACAACCTTCAACGGAAGAACGCCAGACAATTGATGTGTACAACAAGGGCAGAAGTCTTCTCCTTGCTCAAATGATTGTAGAGGGCGCAAATATCACAATTGTCCCCGCAGAGCACGCACTATACGACATCAAGCGTGGCGCCTTCGCACGTTTCTTCGTAGAACGGATCCTCGGCAAATTCCAACAGGAGGACCGACGCAGGGTCGAGAACGGAGAGATTGGTTGGGAGCAGGCCTTTGACTTCGAGGTCAAGGACGAAGACGGCCATCTCAAGGAGATTGTGATTCGGAACTATGGCTCAGAGGCCCAGCTACAGGAGATTCAGCGGGCATTGCGCTGGGCTCTTGAGAAAATATACACCCCGCGATAGGCGGCCATAGCGCGCGAAACCCCCTCACCTCTGCTTCTCATGCAACATTGTTTATATTGGGACATCGAAACCCCACAGTGAGATTGCGGCCACTGTTAGGAGTCAGAGGATCGTGTATCGTAGTGAGAAGGTTCATCTCGCTGTGAGCCCACAGGTAATTGTGAACGTAGTTCGTGATGCCCACGGGTTCTACGCTGAGAATCGCATCGACGAGCGATACCAGTCAGTCGCATTAGATCTCGTCCGCAGGTATGTGTCGCAAGTCGGTATGCCTCGCGAGACCGACTCACTGTTCGCGGCCGCACTTTATATCGTGTCCAGACACCCGTGGAGCCATCCCAACCCTCTGACAAAGACAGAGTTCGCAGCTCGCCTCCGGATGAAGGAATCAAGCCTCGAATGGTACACCGACAGCATCGTCGAGGCACTGGGATTCATTGTGCTTCGTGATCACTCGCAACTTCCATTCTTTGTGGACCCGGAGGGCACCATAGCCAGCGTCATTGACTCCATAGTGAGAAGCAGTGTTGGGGAGGAGGTCGTCTTGAGCATTGTACGTGGTGGTGCAGTGTCCCCAACTGCTCTGGCCGAACGAATAGTCGACCGACTATGTAATGTCGTAAAGATAGTCCCTGCAGCCTTCGAACAGGAACTGCTAACAGTGGTGAAGAGAAAGATTGAGGAGGAGAGTCAACGACTGATTCGGGAACTCGGGGGCCGATGACTCCACCTCAACTGTTCTCGGGCTGCAGCGTGACCTCTTCTACGAACCGTTTACCCGCGACTACTTGGTCGATAGAGTGAATCACGGCACCCGCTTGTTCAAGTATTTCCTTGATTGACTCGAAGTCGAGGTCGTCACCCTCAATGGTCACAGATATTGACTCTGTGTTCTGGTCGACCTCCTTGAGTGAGAGGTTAATGCCGTTCACTCTTTCGTCGCGAGATATCATAAGCGCGAGGTCAGTTATGCGCGGTGTGTGCGGTTTCAGTACATCCAAAACGATTCTTCGTATGCCGTGCGGCAATTGACTTCCATACCCCAGACGTCTGGCCTCGTATGCCAGTGGTGTTGCTACTTGATGAAGTTCGTTCACTTCACTGTTAAAGCTTACTACGAGGGCCTTGATATGTAGTTTCGCCCCAATGCTTAATACCTGTTCCAACGAGAACTATCTCAGCCCTCTTCGAGGGCCCGCCGGGAAAGATCACTCTAAGGGAAGGGACACAGTTGACTCAGCAGAGATTGACAGACCATTTTGAGAGCAGCAGTCATTCCAACAGGCAGACGGAGCAGCAAGCAGATTCACCACCTATTCCGGTCCCATCAACCAAGTTTATCGAAATCGATATCGACTCCTTCAAGAAACATCCGTTGTGGGACATTCTCGTCGAAACTACCCACAGGTCGCCTCTCTACGTCGGCCTAGTCAACTATGTCCGGACAAAGATACTGCCGTCTGACCCGCACATAACACCACATCAGCTGGCAAGCAGGCTTTCTATATCCCTGGGTGAGGCCCTGGTACTCTTGGATGAGATGAGAAGAGAATCATGAATACTGGCGACTCGCCACGACACGAGCACCTTGCCAAGTGACCTCTATCCGCATGAGGTCGTGGGCAAGTATGGTGTTGCTGAAGAGTTCACGCGCCTCATTCAAAATCGTCGCGCCACGCTCCAAGTCGTACCGCGGACTGTAGTGTGTCAGGACTAGAAGTTTCACATCAGCCTCAGCTGCAAGCTCAGCAGCCTCACGAGCGGTCATATGCCCACGTTCCTGTGCCAAGTCAACCTTGTCCGAGGCATACATGGCCTCAGATATTAGCACCTCGGCACCAGTCGCAGCCTCAAGAAGTGACTCACACGGTCGTGTGTCGCCAGTGTACACAATCTTTAGAGGACTTGGAGGAGGATCACTAACCTCATGTGGCTCGATGCGGCGCCCATCTATCTCTACTGCCTTTCCCATGGCGAGATTGTGCCAGAGGGGACCACGGGGAACCCCAAGTGCTTCGGCGCGCTCCGGGTGAAACTTGCCTCTCGGTCGCTGATAGGTGACCTCAAAACCTAGCGCTAGACCACGATGCTTCACGGGAAAGGCTCGTACAGAGAGTCCGTTGTGCCCCCATAGCCGCCCCTCGTCGACAGCGTACACGGTGGTTTCAAAGGTCGTGCCAAGACCAATGGAGTCGCGTGTCATTCTCACGTATTCAATCAGTTCCTTTGGCCCGAATATCTCAAGGGGACGCTGTCGTCCAAGAAGTGACATTCGAAGAAGAAGACCTGGCAGTCCTATCACATGATCGGCGTGGATGTGCGACACAAAGATTGCCATAGGGCGGTTCAGGCCAAGGCCTGCTCGCATATATTGCCTTTGAACGTCCTCTCCTGCGTCAAAGAGCAGAACGACGCCCTGAAACCGTATTGCGATAGCGGGATGGTTCCGTCCTTCAGTGGGAATTGAGCCACCAGTCCCGAGAAACACTATTTCAAACATGTCAAGGATGGCCCGCACCTCTCTGCTCATAATACTTATGTCACCAGGTCGAGAGGGATGGCCGAGCCCTCAGCCTCGCGTCGAACCACTGAGTAGCCCCGCACATCAACGAAATCACCATGATTCCAGCGCCAAGATGATGTGGGGCAGTCGTACATCGATTCTATCTGCATACACTCCGTATGGCCCGCGGCAATCGAATCGATAGTGATAGCGTCGACCGCGGAAACCTCATACCGCATAACATCCAACACGGAGCGGAGAGATTCAGCAGGCAGGGCAACCAAGGCTATCACGCGTGCCTCGCTGGGAGATTCCAAGTTGTGAATTTGAGAAACAAACGACATCGGCAGGAGGGACGCCGTTTCCAGTATTCGGCCTGCAGACTGTGGTGGCGCTGTGAGCATGACTCGTCCGGTCAGTAGCGGAAGATGCGGCCTCGCGCGAGGAAGCACCAGCCCGTCATGAGATGTCAAAACTGCACGCCGTTTGAACACTGTGGATTCTGACAGACCCGTTGCTTCTGCAAGATGTGAAGCGGGGGCTCTGTACTCGTTTCGCAGACGGTCTATCAGTCGGACATCTGCAGCACCCAGACGCGGCCGTGCTTGGACAGATGCACTCGCACGACCAATGGAGATTGCTTCATAGGACCCACGCAGAGCCATCCCAAGATGCACAGCATCAACACGCCATCCCCGTGATGAGAAGTCGTAGTAGAATGGGGAACAGCTAAGAAACCCCGCTGCAAGACGCCATACCGTGGCGCTCTCGGAGCTTGAGCGCAGCGACCTCACCAATGACACCACCTCTGGTACATGCTCACATGGACAGAGAAACACTTGCATGACAACTGAGGATGCACCATCCACGAACAATGTCTTCTCCACGTAGGGCGAAGATATCACTAGGGACGGGTTCTCGAGGCGCACCAACAGGCGTTCCAATCCTAGGGCCGACGTGTTGAGCACTCCCTCCAGACGAAGTATCCCGCTGTTCACAAGCCGCCCTCGTGCACGCCGGGCTTGGGCGTAAGATACTCCGGCCATAGAAGCTATGCCGTCAATGCTCTCAGACGGATGCCGGACGTAGGAACAGAGTACGCGCAGTTCTGTTTCAGAGAGCTGAGAGATGTTGGAGTTCCACTCATTGACGACTAGCAGGAACATGTCACGCTGAGTCACAATCACATCAGAGCTGAGTGAGAGCAGCCTGCGAAGACGCTTTAGAACAGCAGAGTAGAGGTCTCCACGAAAAGTGCGAACCATCCGTTCGAAACTCAGTGCCTCCGGCATCTGCTGGAACAACGTGAGGGGACTGCCGACTTTGAGTTTCAGTAGGCTGTCCAACATGGACGCCGCCGATGGTGATAGCCTGCCACGTAGCTCCGATTCGGGAAGCGATGGAGAGGTGGTCTGTTCTCCCATGAAGTCACCGTACAGCGGTCGAGCACCTCACATCTTAGTGCGAGTGTTACACGATTTAAACGCAGACATAACTTATCGAAGAGGGACCGAGTCTGTCCACAGTGAATCAAAGTACGCGCCTCCCATAGAGGCAAAGACAACATGATTTGAATAGACGCCCAAGAACTGTGCTTGGCCCGTCGCAGTCAACATGATGAGGGTCTCGCGGGTGTCGCACACAAGGCCCGCTCCAAAGACCCTATCCCGTGTTCGCACCTCGTAGCGTTCAGGAATGAGTGGGACTAGTGACTCATCCACTTTCGATGTCAGAATGTACACATGAGATGCGTGCACATCTAGTATTTTCTCGATGATGGCGTCCAGTTCCTCAACACCCATGTCAAGACTTGGAAGAGAGAGCTTGATCTCTTCGCGTGCTGATTCTATCATCGCGATTGCCTTGGCGAGAATTGCAGCCCGCCCATGAATCACGAAGACATCGCGAGCTGTGACCTTTGTTTCGCGTTCATAGAGAGGTTGGAGCTCGTCCACAACAATCCTCGAGGAACGCTCTATGCGCTCTTCCCACGACAACCTGACAAGCTTCACGACCTCTACCGGGGCCTTTGCAACGTACATGGTCGGGCGACCCCGCTGAATCTGTATGAATCCCTTTTCCTCCAAGCGACCTAGGACGTCGTAGATGCGCGAATATGGGACCTGTGACTTCTGACTCACATCTGATGCGGCCATCTGCCCGCCTTGGACTAGGGCAAGATAGGCTGCGGTTTCGTACTCTGTGAGACCCAGTTCCCTCAGTGCCTTCAGCGCCGTTTCGCTGACCGTCAACATTGGCATCGACCAACAGTTCTCTGGCGTACCTTAAGCTTTCCGAAGAGTCGAGGTATACCAATCAAGGAACGCTGTGAAGGCACGGGTCCTATGTGAGATTGACACCTTTTCTTCGAAGGATAGCTCAGCATAGGTACGGTCGAATCCCTCAGGCATGAAGATTGGATCATAGCCAAAACCCCCGGTGCCTCGCTCTTCCAGGGCAATTGTTCCCTTCATCTCGCCCACAAAGGTCTTCACCATCGTACCGTCGGAGTATCCCACTGCAGTGACGAAACGCGCAGTCCTATCCGCCACACCCTCCATCAACCTTAGAATGCCCTTGCGACCGATGGTATCCAGCACAAGCGCAGGATACGCCCGTGGAAAACCGTTGAGCGCGTCTATGAATAGGCCAGTATCGTCGACGACTACCGGGCGACCGAACACATCGGCGGCATGCAGAGCGGCTGCCCTTGCAATCTGTTCGACATCGTCTGAACGAATCTCGAACTTCTCGTAGGATATGGTCTCAAAGGACACATTGTATCTCTTGAACAATGGGGTCAATTCCGCCAGCTTGTGACGGTTTTGAGTCACCAGGATGACGCTATCCCTTGACGTAACCAAGTACCTCCTTCAAGATCATATTTGAGTTTCTTGCTTTCTCCAAGTCGAACATGCCTGTTGCATTCCAGATGATGATGTGCTGAAGACCGGCCCGCACGTACTCTTCGAGCTGCTTGATGACAGACTCCGCGTCCCCCATGGTGTAGAACTCCCGGAGCACATCATCTGGCACCATGTCTATCGCGCGGAGCACGGTCTCGCGATCATAGCGCATGGGAACGTAGTCACGAAGCGAGTAGAAGTCCTCACCAAATGGGTGTTGATGGCCCAACCGTTTCCACTCCGATGCCGGATAGAGAAGAGCGAAGGCTCGGGCCAGAGGCGTGCGCATCAGACGTTCACACTCACCCAAGTCCTCATCCAAGATGTACCAGTTCCATAGCGCCGCCGTGAACTGCCCATCACGCCCCATTCGTCTTCTGTGTCGCTGAATGATTCTCAGCCGCTCACGATATTCGGATGGACGGAGAAGTGTCGGAATCCAGCCGTCGCCGAACTCCGCAGCAATCTCCAACATCTTTGGGCCATGAGCTGCAACCCATATGGGAGGCGGACGACCCTGTACCGCAGGCCGAAGTGACATAACGGCGCCCTTCATCTGCCAGTAACGGCCGTGATAGTCGAACGGCTGGTCGCTCACCCAGATCTTACGAATGATGTCAAGTGCCTCACGGAGCTTGCCCACCTGCGCTGAGTAGCTAATCCCGTACGGCTCAAGATTTACGACCTCGCCGGCACCAATCCCCATGACTGTGCGGCCCCGACTGATATGGTCGAGTGTCAGAAAGGTCTGAGCCAACAACACTGGATGTCGCCGTAGCGGCTCTGTAACTGCGGAGATCAAACGTACTCGTTCGGTCACGGCAGCGACCGCGCCCATCAGTGATGCCAGCTCGTAGTAGGTGTGAGGAGATGGTTGAAGCAGGGCGAGTGGAGTTATGTCCGGCGTCCATATGCACTCGGGAACGAAACCGGCGAAGTGGTCTGGAAACGCCATGCTATCATAGCCCAGTGAGTCGATGAGCCGCGCGTTCTTCAGGGCATTATCCCACGGTGGAAGAAACGGTCCTGGGGCCCCAATCTCAAGACTACGTAGGTCAGCCAATCACTCACACGTCTCCGCAAACCGAATCAAGACGCCCTTGACCTTCTCATAGTCAGAGAAACGCATGAACTCGTCAATCCCATGGAAATTGGTATCAGCAGCGATTGGGCCAAAGCACACAGTTGGGATTCCGACCGACGTGAAGTAGTGACCGTCATTGCCACCGAGGTCAGCGGCCATGACAATCTGCGGGTCGGCGACTTCTCTGGCCGCCTCCAAGAAGACTTGGGTGAAGGGATTGTCTGGGTCTGAGCTCCAGCCCCTGCCCTTGGTGATGAATGAGATGTCGGTCTCAATTCCCACTTCAGAAGTGTTCTCTCGTACGTAAGTTTCGATCTCTCTTGCCACGGCCTC
>QMYR01000040.1 GCA_003662765.1 Candidatus Thorarchaeota archaeon | reverse complement strand
TCGTGAGATGTAGGCTGTCCAAGATTCGGTTTCCGGAGATGTGCCCAGTCTGCTTGAGGGATCCCGACGACCTCGTACCAATCGCTGTCACGGAGTCAGTAGTGGAACCAAGAGCAGGGGCTAGAATCACCGGGTCGAGATGGGCGCCGTCCGAGGTGGACATTGTCCAGCTTCGCGATTCGGGGACTGTGTTCTGGGTTCCTGTGTGTGGGCGTCATGCCGTCGGACTTCGAACCTCATGCACAATGGCTGTGGGAATTCTGGGCATTCTCGTGCTGTTCTATCCCATGCTGTACTATGCGCTTGCTGTTCTCAGAGCGCTCCGAGAGGACGGCGATCTCTTCTTTGCAGTGCTACCACTGGTGCTCCTGATAGCAGTCCTAGCGGGTCTGATGGCGTACTCGTTCATGCCGCGTGCTCTTGAGAGAGCCATTTCGTTTCCAGAACTGAAACGCGAGAGGGACCTCGTTATAGTGCGAATCAGAAACTTGGTCTACCTGTTTGAGTTTCTTGAGCTCAACTCGATGCACGCCGATGTGGTCGGAGATGACACCGGCTGATACTCAGTCAATGTCGATGACTTGAATCTGGTCGTCACGTGAAACACCCAGACCGATCTCGGCACCATGTCGTATCTGAGGAAGATTCCAGACTGGCATATCGAGCCTGTTCTCAGCCTTGTAGCTCTGAAGAAGTCTGACGGCAACAACGTCGACAGCCAACATGTCTGTACCCACAATGATCAGATCGGGTGATTCAACCTGACCGTGGAACGGCCCGCCAGTCACAAACACTCTCCGCGCATCCATTACGACGAGCGAGGGCCTAAACAATGATGCGACCTCGGGAATCTTGACCTCAAGACGCCGAGCGTGCATCTTCAGTCGATCACGGGTTCGAATCGCCCCCACAAACAGCTTCATTGTGGCCGTGAACCGTGCGTATCGGTGCGTCTTTAGACAGGGAGCCAGAACAAGGTTCTTGCTCTCGAGCAGAGCCTTTCCCACATGCGCCTGCTTCATATACTGGCCATTGGGAATCGTCACAGGTACCCACTGGTCCTCGTCTAGGAAAACAATCTCCGCGCCGAGATCTCTTGCAACATCAAGAATGCCAGTCTTACGAGCAACCTTACGGGTCTTGACGCCGAACATCGAAGACTCCACTATCCGCAACTTGGCGGCTCCGCTATCGAGGAGAACTTGTCCTAGGGCTCGTATGAACTCGGGGTCACTTGACGCGGGGTATGGGTCGGCAGTGTTCAGATTCGGTTTGATTGTCACCATGCCTCCGCGAGTCACGTATCTGTGAGCGCCACCAATGGCATCTATCGCCTGTTCTATTGCCTCTCGGATGTCCCCGTCAACATGCTTCCGAACAACAGTGGTCGTGCTGTTTCTATCGGCTGTCATTGGAACGCGTATGTGCGACTACCACTATAGGTCTTGCCAAGCGGACAAGACTCTGTGGCCCATAAAGGAGATAAGCGCAGGAATCGGGTTCTGACCGCATGAGAAGGGGACTCTCACTGACACGCGTGGGCTTGGCTGGTGCTCTACTAGTCGTGGGCATGCTGGTCGTTGCCACATGGATTCTCACCCCCGTGGTTAGGGAAGGAACGGGGAGTACTGGAAGCACCAACCAATGCTTGGAGAAGAATGCCCCAGTTCCGTCAGATAATGGGGCTGGCCTCGTGGTGAACGGTGACCAAGACTTTGTGAACTGGTCAGGCTCGGGGACAGAAGATGATCCCTACGAGATCTCGTCACTCACACTCACGGGCGATAACTACTGTATTGAGATATCGTACACCACAGCCTATTTCGTGATTCACAGCTGTCGCCTCACCGGTGCCTCTATCGCTGCCGTGTTGTTCAGAAATGTCACCCATGGCATGATCCTCAACTGCACAATCTCATACGCTCTGAGGGGCGTATATCTGTTCAATGCCAGACAATGCACGGTCTACGGAAACAACTTCTTCCGCAACTCAGTGGGCGTCTTGCTCAGGTCCTCAAATCTCAACAGAGTGGCAGAGAACAGAATCCATCACAATGGAATTGGAATCAACGTAGACCATTCAAAGAACAACACAATCGTGTCAAATGTTGTCGTGGGCAATGGTGACACTGGTGTGAGTCTAATAGAGAGCACAGATAACCGTGTGTACCGCAATGAGATTGGTTGGAATGGTGCGTCGGTACGAATCAAGGAACGCAATGCCGTCGATACGACAGGGCTGAACCAGTGGGACGATGGCGTGAGAGTGGGGAACAAGTGGAGCGATTACGAGGGTCCCGACACGTACGCAATTCCGGGTAATGAGAACGCCACTGACCGTTTCCCATCAAGACTGACCGACTTCTTCGCGCCGATTCTGAGCAGTCCTCCCGATGAAACTGTGCCCTCCGAGCCCGAATTGCAAATAACGTGGACTGCCAGCGATAAATACCCCTACGAACACAAGATACTCGTTAACGGCACAATCTACGAATCAGGCGACTGGTATGGGGAAACTATCGTGGCCTTGTTCGGACGTCTTCAGCCTGGCATCTATAACGTCACAGTCGAGGTCACAGATTGTGCAAGGAACAGAGCCGTCGACACGGTAATCGTGACCGTCTTGCCAAGAGTATCGCAGAGTAATCTCAACCATCTCGTTTATGCGTCGGCACTGAGTGTAGTGCTCGTGGCAATAGGCCTAGTAATCCTCAAGATGCAATGGAACGACTCCTGTCAATGGCGTACGTAGAGTAACGGAAGCCCAAGTGCCAACGCCATCTGACGCTGTTCCTCAACTTGCCCAACTGTATCAATAGTGTGTGAGTCACTTCCCAAGGTGAACATGCATCCCGCGTCCCGCGCCTCGATGAGAAAGTCCTCATGTTTCACGGGATACCGCGTGCTCAACTCCACAGCCACATCATGCTCTGCAAGGAGTCTTGCAACGGCAGCGCCGTCCTCTGGGCGATATGAGGTCAGATAGCCATCCCAATGACCCAGAATATCAAACGAGTGTTTCCGTAACAGACGAGCAATTACCGAGGCCCACTGTGTGGAGTTGCAGCCAAAGTGAAATGATGCGATCACGACATCGAACTGTTCGAACCCGCCCGCTACGGGGGCAAGCGTGCCATCAGAGTTGACATCAACCTCTGCACCATCCAAGATTTCAATTCGTGGGAACTCGGTGCGCAGAAACTCGATTCGCTGTCTTCGCGACTCGATGACAGATAGTCCGCCCCTCATTGACCCAAGTGACGGCCAGAAGTGATCAGTGACAGCAATGGCTTCCAGTCCAACATCAGCAGCCCGGCGTACAACATCCTCCACCGAACTTGCACCGTCCGAGTAGTCTGTGTGAATGTGAAGGTCATGACGGGGGACACGCATTGTGATCACCATGGCGGGCGGCTCGTCTTCTCTTATGTCTGCTGGAAAGTGAATTGGGCGGTGCGTACACACAGAACGGAAGGGTTAAATGCGAAACGTGTTAATGTTTGCCAAACAACAAACGTCAAACGTTTCATGGTTGTGAATGATGATGCAAGCCCAACTCGAACTCGTCGTGGAAGACCTGAGATGCGGGCTGAAGCTCGCCAAGAGTAATGTGGCGAGTTTCTTCCTTGCAACGCTGGGAATGATGCTGGTAGTGGTAGTTATTGTCGCAGTCGCGTTCCTCCCAGCAGTGGTTCTGGCCGGTCTGGTTAGCCCCCCATTCTGGTTGCGTGCGGGGACCAACGCAATGGAGTGGATCATGACAAATCCGGGTCTAATCACCGCAGGAGGGCTTGCAGTGGCCGTCCCCATCATCACGCTGCTACTGACAGCCCTAGGTTCAGTCTTTGGTATGGGCAAGGAGGCTGTTGAGAACGGAAGCACACACGCGGAGTCTGCATTCTCATGGTTCAAGAACAGGTTTCTCTCACTGGCGGGAGCCGCCTTCGTCATTGCAGTCGTAGTGTTCGTGCCACAGGCGCTTGTGTGGGCCGCGGTGGCACTAGTCAGTGGTGTGCCAATTGAAGGAGTGACCTCCGCTGCTCTGACGATATTCTCCTACGTGTGGACCTTCTTCACCGGTGGTCTATTTCTCATGGTGTTCCCCGGAATCGTGAATGGCAAGGGGGTCCAAGAGGCCGTTGTAGACTCCGTTCGACTCGCAAGAGAGCAATTCGATAGGGTCTTTGGTCTATGGACAGGGCTCGTTGTGGTCTGGATGATCTCCATCATGCCCGGCATGATCATCGGCACGATAGCCGTGCCTACCCACTCCATCGCCACACTTGCCGTGTGGGGCATAGTCGGGTTGTGGAATGTACTGGCTGTGGCTGCATGGTTCTTCCTACTCTACCCTGCGGCAATCATCTCAGTTGTTCGGGTATACAACGCTGTGACGGGTAAGGAAGTCGCGGCAGGACATCAGCAGGCCCCAGAGATACCAATCGTGTAGAGCAAGTTGGAATCTCCGGATCCCCAACGCAGGAGGAGTAAGGTATGTCGGTAAAGAACGCAAGTCTTGCAACTCTGCGAGAAGACCTGAAGGTCGGGTTCGGGCTTGCAGCCAAGAACATTATATCCTTCGTGCTTGCGATGGTCGGTGTGCTGATAGTCGCCGGGCTGCTTCTTGCAGTCATTGTAATTTGCATGATTGCTGTCATCCTGATTGCTGCTGGAGGCACTCCGGGTATCATCCAGCTGTTCATAACACTCTCCATTCAGTGGAATGCCAGCGCTGGCGTCATTGTGATAGGAACGGCACTTCTCGTTGTACTTCCAGTCCTGCTGCCATTCTTTGTGGCTGGTGGGGCGATATTTGGGATGGGGAGAGAAGTCATTGAGAGCAGCGGCACGACTATTGAGGGTGTATTTGTGTGGTATAAGTCAAAGTTCGTACCTCTCGCACTCGGAGGGATCATTGCATTTCTCATAGAGATTGGCCCGCCAGCACTGCTTTCGCTTGTACTGGCATCCACCTCGGCAGGCGTGGTGGTTGATGGACCGCTGGTGGTGCTGTCGGTCTTCTCTGCCGTCTGGTGGCTTCTCACGTCAGGAATGCTCTCGATGCTATTCCCAGCAATCATTGACGGCCACTCAGTGATAGAGGCACTACGTGTGTCCATCAGGCTCGCTACCAAGTACTTTGATCGTGTCCTGTCCACATGGCTGGCCCTTGTCATCATGGCTGCTCTCTTGGCCTCGCCGCTACTCCTGCTGTCGCTGCCGTTTGGGCCATTCTTTCATCCCCTCGGAGCAGGAAGTTACGCGGTCCTGTTTGGAATAGTGTTCGTCTTTCTGCTCGTCCCAGCGGCATCAATCACTCTGAACAGAGTGTATTTGATACTCAGCGGCGAGGACCATGCCCGGAGGGAAGACGACACCCCTGGGATAGACATTGTGGGGGGTGTGTAGATGGCACCAAACACAGAGAGAGTCCCATCCATGAAGGACCTCGCCATCATCAGCGACCCAAAGACGATCAAGGTGCTCATGGAGCCGACACGTGCCAAGATTCTGTTCAAGTACCTAGTCAACGGCTCGATGACGGTGAAGCAGCTTGCTGATGCACTTGGAAAGAATCCAGGCACAATCCTCCACCATATTGAGAAGCTGAAGAAAGCAGGCCTTGTGGTGCAGGAAAGAACCGAACAGACAGTCACAGGTATTGTTCAGCGATACTACAGGGCGACTGCACGTGAGTACAGGCTCGGCCTGAGCGAACTCATGCATGCAGATGAGGGTGTTGCGAAGTTTGCTGAGGACAGATTGAGGTCCATGGTCCGAGCCCTCTCGGTGTACGGGATTGAGATTCCAGAACAAGATATGGACGCCGCAGTGGAGATTCTGAGGAAGCTGCTCGAACGAGAGAACGAGGTCAGTGCAGATGTTCCAATTGTGAATGAGGAGGAATACCATGCTCTGCCCGAATCTACCCGTCGAGACGCCTCACGAATAGTTCGTAGATTCGTCCTAGAACAAGACTCCAGATACAAGACTCTGAGAGAGAGATGGGTCAGGTTTCTAACCAAGCATAAGAGGTGAACGCAATGAGTGAGTACACTAGAAACAACTCAATGGTGGCGTGTGTTGTCGCCGTTGTGATAATCGGTGCCGCCATCACGGGAATACTTGCAGCGACAAGTCCGGGCGGGGGGTTCTCGTTCGGTCAAAGAGAGGCTTACACGACTTTCTCGTTCAGAGAGAACGCCGATGACCCGCCGCCCTTGGTCGATGTGGTGATCAGCCTCTCGACTGGTCAAATCAATGTCACTTTCGTCGACGATCCAACTCTGGTCTACGACATCACTGTCGAAGTACCAAACGCGTCGCTCGCAGAGAGAGGAAACCCCGTCGTCACCTATGATGACAATCAAGTACAACTGGACTATCCAACCGGCAGTGTCACCGTGCGTCTGGGGAATGCATCCGCATATGCGTTGAGCATTGACCTGAGCACCGGAAACACGCTGATCGACCTCAACGAGTATTGTCGGTTTCGCGACATCATCGTGAGCCTCGACACGGGAAACGCTGAGATAGATATGAGCGGGAGTTCCATGCTTGCCGAGAACGCTACAATGGCAGTCAGTGTGACAACTGGCAACATCGACATGACGCTTGCCGCGCCGCCAGCAACTGGTATCAAGTTCACAGGACTGGTAGCTGTCGGGAGTGTTGACATAGTGACGACGACATGGAACAAGGTATCAGACTGCATCGCACAGACGGACAATTACGGCACAGCCACTCTGACTCTTGACGCCACCGCTACCGTGAACACCGGCTCTGTGAACGCATACCTGAAATAGTATCCGCGCCGCCAACCGCAGGACACCTAGGAAACGGTCGCTCAGCAACTGGGCGTCCTGCACCTTTTCCTCTCCGCACTGGAAACCGAATGACGTTGAACGGAAACGTTTTATCAAACGTCAATCGCTCCGGGGTGAGTTCATTCTACGGAGGACAAATCTTGCCGTCAAAGCATACAGCAGGAAAGGTAAGAGAGTTTCAGATGAACATGGAGGACGCAGCCAGACTCGCAGACTGTTTCAACTCCTTCGACGACTCCGACAGTTGGCCCGGAGGCTTCACGCACGGCAATCCATACACTGCAGAGCGCGTCCTACAGCAGAAGCAGAAGAGCGAGGAACTCAAGACACTTGTTGCGTACGACGACGACAAGATTGTTGGACATTGTAACGTCTGTCCCGCAGAGGGTGACGAAGAGGCGGCCTACGTCGGACTACTTGGAGTTCGACCGGACTATCAGGGCAAAGGATTCGGAAAGGCGATGCTCATCGAGGCCACCGAACTGGCGGCGCATCTCGGCAAGAGGCGCATAGATCTTCACACATGGCCAGGCAATCTGAAGGCCATGCCTCTGTACAAGCGTGTCGGGTATAACTGGGTCCCGAACACCCGGGTGCTGATGGAGTCCTACGTTCCAGGAATCCTCAACTGTTCCCTCTTCAAGCAGTTCTTTGAGAAGTACTATTGGTACGATGTACTGAAACGAGATATCAGACAGGAACCGGATGACATTCGGCAAGATGGAATCGCGGTATACGAGTATCACTTCGAGGGGGAGAGTGGGGACCGTCTTGACGTGACAGTGGATAGATTTGCAAGGGGCATGTGTGGATTTCGACTTGTTCTCAACGGCGAAACTCTCGAGATGCGCATCACACCCGAAAGACACGTTGGATTCATTGGGGTTGGCAGAGTGCCAGTTCATCTGCGTGTTCGCAATGGCACTTCGCGGCCCGTAGATGTTTCAATAGACCCAGAACCGCAGGGTGGTCTTCGACTCGATACGTCGGGACCCTTGAGGAGCACGATTCAGCCTGATGCCGACTTCTTGCTTGACGCAGTCTATCAAATAGAGCCCGGCATACGTCCCCACGACGAAACAGAACAAGCAGATGTGAAGGTAAAGACGCAATGTGAGTGGCGGATTACGATTGATGGCCAGACGGTGTACATGTACAGCGGGCTACTCCCAACGGAGGCGCTGGCACTCTCATATGGACCGGAGTGGGCCTGTGTGGCTCCAGGGGAAACTGCTCGTGTTACCCTACAGCTGAGGAACAACGCACCCGAGACCGTGCGTGGCAAGGTAGTGATCACGGGCTTGGAGAGTAGAAACATAGAGAACCGAGAGTTCGAGTTCACCATAGAGAGAAATGACCTCCATGGCCAGGCTGTGACCATCCCAACCACCAAGAGTGACAGGAACCAAGTTCTTCGGCTTCGGACCGAGGTATACATAGACACTGAACAGGGTCCGACACGAATACGAGATGCGCCACTCCAAGTAGCAGTCATAGGAGCGGCCGGAGCCTGCGCGTATGAGGCGCCTGATGGAGTCGTATTCCTCGAAACGGAGACCTTCAGACTGCAATTCATGAAGGGGCCCCACCCAATCGTGGCAAACATCTACTTCAAGACAACTGCATGGAGCTATCGCGGTTACCTGATGTACGGAATGCCAGGCTACCCGTTTCCCACGGAAGGCGGCGAGTGGTTGGAGAAAGAATACGAATACACATTTCGGAATGAGGGCGACATCGCAGAGGTCTCATTCGTGGGAGTATCGAGGGAAAAACTTGGGCTGGTAGTCACATGGACGTTTCGGGCATACGGTGGCACCGGGCGCGTCGAAATATGGATGACGTTCGAGAACAGGTCTTCAGAGAGTATGACCAATCTGGGTGCCCTGCGTGGCAGTTGGGCTGACACGTCCATCACCCGAATGTACGTTCCCCTCAGAGGCAAAATCTATGAGCTATCATCTGAGATGTGGGGAGGCGGACGGTATCTGCCCAAGAAACCGGAGGACTATCATGAAACTTGGATTGCCCTCGTGGACGACATTTCAGGCTCCTCGCTGAGCTATGTGTGGAGTAATGACAGGGCTGTCGAGGTCATTCCGTTTCGAAACCATGCGTCTCTCAACTTAGAGAGCAAAATCCCCGACCTTGAGCCTGGAGAGAGCGCGACAACATCTGTTATGACTGTCCTCATCGGCGAGCATACGTGGAGAGCTGTGAGGCAGTACTGGGCGTATACGAATGCGAGAACTGCTCTCACCGATGGACCAATTCAGGTCGCTCAGGACCTCAGTGTCGGAATAGTCCCCGCAGACTCAGACAGTGTGACAAGAACTGGTGCACCTGTTATCATAGACTCCGCCACGGGTAACACCATGGCGCTCCGGGTTCAGGTCATTCACGAGGTGCCATTGACTGGCAGGGCAATCGTGCGAGCACCTAGGGGAGTACTGCTCGATGGTGAGAGTGAGCTGGAGTTTGATATTGAGGACCTCTCGATAGAGAAACCCTTCGTCAAGCAGTTTGAAATGACATGCAAGAACTATGGGCCGTGGCTAGTTGGCGGGGGAGAGATTGAGCTACGGTTCGCAGATAGGATAGTACGCGTGCCCCTAAGGGTCATACTGTGGAACTCGAAATCAGAAGTCGAGAGAGGGACAAGGAACGAGGGCGGAGTAGAGCTCCATGAGGTCAGAGTGGGAAGCAGACATCTCTGTGTTGCCCCAAGTCACTCTGGAAGCCTCATCAGACTGGGACCGACGGACGATGTGAGCCTGTTCTACGACACGTTCCCGGAGATCAAGCCGTACGCGTGGACTGACCAAATGCTCTCGGGACTCTCTCCAATAATCTGTGGCCACAACACATGGGACTGGGAAACAGGACTGAGAAGAGAAGAATGGGAGATCGAAGATGTAGACAAAGGGCCATGGACTGGTCTCTCCGTCAAGTCTACTCTGAAGCATACTCCCCGTGTAGAAGGTCTGCGTGTTAGATACGACTATCTCATCATGAAAGGGGCACCAATAGCCGCAATCGTGATGACAGCAACCAACGAAACTCCACGCTGGGTGCGGGCCACTATGGGAGTGAGAGGGGTCATTCGCCCCGGAGGCGACACCCTGTGCAGAATCCGGACGAGCCTCAGAGGGAAACCGTCAGTCTTCGAGCCGACAGCGACCTCAACCACTCTGTACACTGAGGCCGACGAGAACTGGGTTGCGTTCAGGGGCCTGAAACATGGTGTCGTGACTGGCGCCATTGCTCAGCAGAGGCTCCCCGCTGAGATACGTGTCGATCACATAGGCGACCACGGGCACATACTGCAGATGTCCTCAAGGCTCCTATTGAGGCCGGGTGAGGAGGCAAGACGGGTATGGTTTGTTGTCTGGGACTGTTCAGAGGATGTTGTCGAAACCCTGAAGACAATCCAAATGACCTTGTTCGTGTAATGGTGTAACGGGGCTGTGTGAGTGGTTACTTGAGTGTTCTGAGCTTCGCCGAACACTCAGCAGCCCGCACGCTATTGCCGGCCTCTCGATAGAGATTCCGCGCAATCTGTAACGTACGACGAGCCTCTTCGATGCGGCCAAGTTTCTCCAGCACCTTTGCCCGATAATACAGGTGGTCGGGATTGGACGGTTCTTGAGAAAACGCGGTGTCAAAGTCGGCCAATGCATCCTGATATCTGGCGAGCGACATCAGCAGAAGCCCTCGTAGATGAGCGACCTCGTGGTTGGTGGGATTCAGAGCCATGGCTGTATTGTAGTACTCCAATGCACTCTCAAGTTCACCGAGCATGACAAGTGTCTGCGCGCTCTTCACCCAAGCCTCAACAAGTTCAGGGTCGGCATGGACAGCCTTTTGATACGACTGCACGGCAAGCTCGTTGGCCCTCAGCGCCCTGTACGTGTCACCCTTCTTAATCCAGAGCTGCGGGTCATCCGATTTCACCGCAAGCGCACGCTCGTAGCATTCCACAGCCATGTTGAAATCGCCCTTGCCGGCATAAGCATCGCCTAGCATGGCGAGAATATACGGATGTTCGGGATGTGACTCAATCGCCCTGCCCAAGATCTGTATCGCCATATCGTATTGACCCTGCTCGACATAGATCTCTCCGAGCATCAAGAGCGCCCTAGCATACGTGCGGTCTACCTCAAGAGCTCGCTTCAGCCATGCGACCGCCCCCGGGACGTTCCCGTTCTCCTTCAGTACACGTGCCATGGTGACTAGGGCTAGGGCGCACCCACCATCGACACCAAGGGCCTTCTCGGCGTACTCGCGGCACTTCTCAAGCTCGCCAAGTTCCAAGTAGGCCATAGCCATGTATGTGTGAGCGTCTGCGTTCTGAGGGTCTATGGACAAAGCGCTTCCGAAGCAGCTGATTGCATCTTTCGGCTCGCCCCCCAGCAGGTACGCCAGACCCATGTGCACCCATGCTGGTACACGACTGCTGTCTATGCTTAGGACGACCTCGTATAGAACTATGGCACGCCCAAAGTTCGCCTCTTTCAGGTGCAGGTTGGCCAGACGAAACAGCAGGTCCGGAAGACGACTGTCGCTCTTGAGTGAGTCCAGCGCCCGTTGAAGCTCCTTCTCAAGTTCAGCAAGGTTTCTGCGATCGCTGGTCGGAATCGACACGGGGCGAATATCATCCACGCTAACTTGGTCTTTGGCACCAACGACCTCCAGCTTCTCGCTGATAGCATCAAGGACCTGCTGCGCCTCCATTACACTGCCCCAACCTTGTTTGGCCGGCCCCCCATATGAATCTTCGGACTCGCCTCGGTCAGGGTCCTGCAGAGGAGTCGGTGGTCATCATGCGACTATCCTGACAGGCCGCAGGTTGACAACACGGTGGTCACCCTCGGGGCTGTCATATTCAACCATACCGACAAGTTCACCAACTGCGCCAGGCTCAAGCTCGAACTCAATCTCGGCCACTGCAGAGTTGCCGGGCTCAATAGTGCCCATCAGTTCGCTCTTGATAGTGTCAGTCAGGTCTGGAATCCCAAGGACGACATGCACGTTCTGCATGACGGTGTTAGAGCCGTTGCGCACAACGACACCGAATACAACCTTGCCACTGCGAATCTTGTATTCCACAACAACCTCCATCCCTGGCTCCAGACCGGGGCTTGCAGGTTCTGCCTCCGTCACGTACTCCTTCACAGCCATCTTGCGTCTCAACTTGACCACCACAATGGCCATCCCTACTATTCCTACGAATAGCGCAGTGACATAGTAGCCCACGTGAACATATGGATCGAAGTCGACATTGTCAGAAATGGAGTCGCCATCAGTGTCCGTTGACAGCGGATTGAGGTTCACAGAAATCTCATAGGCATCCGACAGGCCATCTCCGTCGGTGTCAGACGAGTTGGGATCGGTATGGTACACCTTGTACTCGAGCCCATCGCTGAGAGTGTCGCCGTCGGTGTCATTGTTGGTCGGCAATGTCAATGACATCATAATCTCAAAGTAGTCCGTCAGGCCGTCTTGGTCGGTGTCTTGGTCTTCCGGATTCGTCTGATGTGTCACCACCTCATCGTAATCGTCCACACCATCATCGTCCATATCTGGGTCAATGGGGTCAGTGTGGTATACTATGACCTCTTGGTAGTCGGTGAGCCGGTCACCATCTGTATCCGGATTGGTCGCATTCGTGTGAAATATGCCAATCTCCTGAGAATCAGAGAGACCGTCAGCGTCGGTGTCATTAAGAAGCGGAGAGGTCCCATACTGGAAGTACTCAATACCGTCGAATATGGAGTCGCCATCGGTGTCGCGATTGAGGGGTGATGTCCCTATCTCAATCTCCTCTCCGTCCGGCAGGTCGTCATCATCAGTGTCTGGGTCCAGAGGGGTCGTGTAATAGACGCGAAGTTCCTCAAGATTGCCGAGGCCGTCGTTGTCAGAATCCCATAGAGAATCGAGAACACCGGGATGCGTCATATTCGTGGTGGGACTCGTGTCTGTGAGGTGAACCTCCTCATAATCGGTGAGAAGGTCGTGATCCGTGTCATTCACGAGAGGGGAGCAGCCGTAGTCATTCACCTCTTCGCCATCTGTGAGGCCGTCTCCGTCGGTGTCCTTCTCAAGCGGGTCTGTGCCGTACGCCTCAAGCTCTTGGTCATCATCTAGTCCATCAAGGTCCGTATCCTCCTGGAGTGGGTTGGTGTGGTAAGTCCACACCTCGTCCCCGTTGCTCAGACCATCGCCATCCTCGTCGTCATTATAGTCCGACGTGCCGTCACCGTCGGTGTCTTTGGACCTCGGATCGGTCTCAGTGAGAACACACTCCTGGTAATTCGTCAAGAGGTCGCGATCCTCGTCGTCATCGCCATCATTGATACCATCGCCATCGGTGTCGTTCAGGCGGGGATTCGTCTTAGTGAGAGAGATTTCTTGTAGATTCGTCAGCCCATCGTTGTCGATATCCCAGTCAGCATCCGAAACCCCTGTTCCCTGAGTGCTGTACTTCAATGGGTCGGTGAGCGTCTGGTTGTTCTCCTGATAGTCTGTCAGGCCATCATCATCGGTGTCGCTATCTCGGGGGTTAGTACCCAGAACCACTTCTTGATAGTCATTGAGATCGTCAGAGTCAGAGTCTTCTTTCAACGGGTCGGTATTGTACACATTCAGCTCTTGGCCATCCGTGAGACCATCGCCATCCGTGTCGGCCCGGAGTGCGTCTGTCTCGAACACCTTGATCTCGTCATAGTCGGACAGAGAGTCACCATCGGTATCGGTGCTGTTAAGCAGGGTGTGATATGTCAGCGCCTCCTCTCCATCCTCAAGTCCGTCACCGTCAGTGTCACGCACGTTGGGGTCGCCATGATATCTGAAAATCTCCTCCCAGTCGCCTAGACCATCATCGTCGGAGTCAGAGAATCGTGGATTAGTCTTACTTGTGAATATCTCGTAGCCATCACCCAGGCCATCGCCGTCGGTGTCGAACAGTGTGCAATTGGTCTCGTACAGGTAGATCTCCAGAAAGTTGTTGATTCCGTCCGCGTCCTCATCGTCCAAGTCGTCGGTGATGCCATCGCCATCACTGTCAGCAGATGTGGGTGATGTGTGGCTGTTCCAGATCTCGTCGTTGTCTGCGATGTTATCGTCGTCTGTGTCCTCGTCGAGAGGGTTCGTGCCGTACTTATTGACCTCGTCCCCATCGGTCAGCGAGTCGAAGTCGCTGTCGGCATTCTCCGGGTCGGTGCCATGCTCAATCTCTTCCTTATCATTGAGGCCATCACCGTCCTTGTCAGCGTCGGTGGGATCAGTATCATAGACCTTCCACTCCTCCCAGTCACTCAGACCATCACCGTCTGTGTCATTGGAGTTGACGTTCGTTCCGAGATTCACCTCGTCCTTGTCACCAATCCCGTCGCCATCTGTGTCGGGAGAGTTGGGGTCGCTACCGTACGTGTTAATCTCATCGTAGTCGCTCAACTGGTCCGAGTCGGTGTCCCAGTTCGTCGGCGAGGTATGTGACACGTACACCTCGTAGTGATCATCCAGTCCGTCAGCATCGGTATCCGAACGCGTGGGAGAGGTCCCGTATATGACATATTCCTCGTAGTCCGAGAGTGAGTCGTCGTCCGTGTCCTTGTCAGTGGGAGAGGACCCGGCCAGCTTGACCTCCGTGTAGTCATCCAGACCATCGTGGTCAGTGTCCTTGTCAGTGGCATTAGAACCGTAACCATAGATCTCAAGTCCGTTGCCGAGTCCGTCGCCGTCCATGTCAAGATCGTAGTCCGAGGTTCCATTGTTGTACGTACTGTAGAGTGTTGCATTCGTGCCCAGTATTTCAATCTCCACATAGTCGTCGAGGCCATCGCCATCTGTGTCCCGGCGGCTCACGTCAGACCCGTATTGGATCTCACACAAGTCGTCGACGCCATCGCCATCTGTGTCCTGCGACAGAGGATCTGAATGGTACACCATCACCTCATCGTAGTCAGACACGCCGTCATCATCCGTGTCCATGTCACCGGGAGAAGTGTGATACTCGTCAATCTCGACGCCGTTACCGAGTCCGTCACCATCGGAATCGTAGTCGTAGTCAGAAACTCCGTCATGAGTCGTTGGATCGTTCGGGTCAGTTTCAGTGACCTTCACCTCGGTGTAGTCACTCAGCCCGTCGGAGTCTGTATCGTTGAGGAACGGTGAACACCCGTAGTCGTTGACCTCTTCACCGTCAAGTAGGCCATCGTTGTCATAGTCCTCATCAAGCGGATTCGTACCAATCGCCAGCTCCTCTCCGTCATTGAGGCCATCGCCGTCCGTGTCAGCCTTCAGAGGGTCGGTTTCACCCACATCCACAACGCCATTGGTGTTGATGTCCTCACCTAGTTCACCGTCATCCCATCTCCCGTTCCCGTTCGTATCGTGATAACCATCATAGAGGCCGTCGCCGTCTGTGTCAGGGTTCGTCGCATTGAGATTGTTGTCTACCTCAAGTCCGTCACGCACCATATCACCGTCTGTATCCCAGAGGGTCGCATTCGTGCCATAGGTGCGGATTTCGGCCACGTTGGATAGCCCATCATTATCCTCATCGTCCTGCGCGTCATTGATGCCGTCATCATTGGTGTCCGGGTTGAGAGGGTCTGTGTGAGTGAGGGCCACCTCTTCCCAGTCTGAGAGACCGTCGTTGTCGCTGTCAGCATCGAGTGGGAGAGTTCCTGCGTGATACTCCTCGATATTCGTCATGTTGTCGTTGTCGGGATCCTCCATGCCGTCAAGCGTGCCGTTGTCGTCGGTGTCGTTGTAGAGCGGATCGGTCTTTGTC
>QMYR01000039.1 GCA_003662765.1 Candidatus Thorarchaeota archaeon | reverse complement strand
GTCATTCCAAAGCTGGAAGAAAAGGGCTACGAGCAGTTCTTGGGAGAGGTCACCGCATAGAGGAGGTACGATACTCGATGACAAGCACTGATGATGTGAGAGAACGTGCCAAGAGAGCGCTGAACAGACCTGCCAAGTACGGAAACGACCTCGACCTCTCCGAATACCAGTTTGATATGGTGGGGTCCAAGACGCTAAACATCGAGGAGATTCCTGAGGAAGACAAGGCCCTTGCAGAAGAAGTTGGATTCGATCCCACTGAACAGAGTGTTGCAGGCTCGTTCATGCAGTTTGACAATGAGAGTTTCTTGGCGGATGTTCTCATCAAGCAAGAAGGACTTGAGGTTCTCCCAACACCGGTAGCCCTACAGAAATATGATTGGCTGACGGACTATCTGTGGAGAGCATTTCCCGTCGATGCTGACAAGTATACCGCAGCAAGCGAACTCCAGGGGTACGGTGGATACTTCATTCGTGCTCTCGAGGGCAAGAGGATCGAGATGCCTGTTCAGACCTGCCTAGTCATAAAGAGAGGTCGGTCGGTTCAGAACGTCCACAACATAATCATTGCAGAGCCGGAGTCGGAACTCCATATTATTACGGGGTGCGCCACACCTAGTGAGGTCGAGAGGTCTCTGCATCTTGGGGTATCGGAGTTCTATGTAAAGAAGAACGCGAAGCTCACCTTTACGATGATCCATAAGTGGAACGAGCAGATAGATGTCCGGCCTCGGACTGGTGCAATCGTTGAAACCAACGGCGTGTTCATCACGAACTATGCGATTCTCAGCCCTGCACGGTCTCTGCAGACCTATCCGAAGGTCAGACTGGTCGGCCGAAATGCACGTGCAGACCTCTACTCCGTAGTCTATGGAACGGGGCCATCACGATATGATGTGGGTGGTGCCTTGGTATTCGAGGCTCAAGGTGCTCGTGGTAAGGTGATATCACGCAGTATTGCAACCGATAGCGCTCAGATCATTGCGCGTGGCGAGCTTGTCGGCAAGACCGGGGGTGTAAGAGGGCGACTGGAATGCAATGGCCTTTTGCTCAATGAGGGAGCACGAATCGCGGCTGTTCCCATGCTGGAAGCTGTGGCTGAGGGGGTAGAGCTGAGCCACGAGGCAACTGTGGGCAAGGTTGGCGCAGACCAGCTGAACTATCTCATGTCAAGAGGACTGACCGAGGAGGAGGCCACATCACTGATTGTGAGTGGTTTCATGCATCTCAAGACACCGGATTTGCCCCCGCCGCTCCAGAAGGCCATTGATGATGCTGTGATGATGACCTTGGAAAAGGGCCTGTGAACCCCCATTGGCAGGATATCGGTGTTGTGTATCGATGCTCTTTATCTTACATCTAGTAAGACATGAATAATATATAATAACGAGTTGTGCACCATAGGTATTTGGACTACATCGTGCGGATCACATGTAGTTCAGGGGGCCAAGTGCAATGGATGCAAGGAAATTGACCAACATTAGTAACGCGGCTATAAGCGCCCTTGTCTTGTCCATGGAGAACATGGGCATCAATCTCTCACTAATATGGTCTCAACTTGCCAATGCCTTCCAAGATGAGCACATCAGAGGAATCCTTAACGACCTAGGACTGCAAGTCAAAGGGGACGACGTGAAAAGCATCACGGAGTCTTTCATGGACGAGATGATGAAGTCTGGAATGATTCAGCGAATGAACGTGACATCAGCCAGCGACACTGAGATTGTGCTCGATCTTGGAGACTGCGTCTTCACACAAGCGGGCCATGCAGCACGAGGCGAGGGGCGAGATATCATCCCGCCATGCTCAATCATGGCCATCCTGTATTCCATAATCAACAGGACGACAGGGAAGAATCTCCAGATCACAAAGTATGAGTTCAAGCCCGAAACGAACTCATGCTATTTCACAATCAAGGTGGAGGAGTGATGAGCAATGGTAGACTGCAAGTACGCGGGAGAGAAAAGCAGTCACGGGCAAATCTGGTGCACCAAGAAGGAGGTGTATGTGCACGAGGCAAGCTGCAAGTCTTGCCCGCTTCGCGAAACATGAGAGGTGAACATCCGTGAGCGCGAAACTGAAGAAACTGACCGAGATTCTGAAGTCGCTGGAGGCAAACAGCGAAGTCGACGGGGCCGCCTTGGTGAGCGTCCGGGGCCAGCTGATGTGTGCGGCCCTGCCCAAGGATGCGGACGAGAAGGCAGTCTCTGCAATGGCAGCCGCTCTGATATCCATTGGAAGCAGGGTAGGCTCCTCTCTAAGCGCTGGCGAGCCGAAGAGCATGGTCATCGAGGGCACCGAACGCCTGATTCTTCTCAGGAAGGCGGGCGACGCCGCATTGATAGCTACGGCACCACCAGATGCGAAGATTGGCCTCATTGACTTCGAGATGGACAAGGCAGTCGAACAGGTCAAGGCTGTTCTCTAGGGCGGTGACAGGGTGGTTTCTCAAAACCACCCCTGTCAAATGTTTCTCCGGAGGTCGATGGATTGGTTGCACGCAGACTGAAGGCGTATGACTATAAGGTCTATGTGACGGGGCCATTCCAAGCGGGTAAGACCACCCTCATTCACACTCTGGACCCAGATGCAATATCCGTTGAGCGTGATCTCAAGGAGCCCTACCGTGGGGAGAAGAGCACTACCACCACAGGTTTCGACTTGGGACGGGTGGTATGGGCAAGAAAGGAGATTGGACACGACGGGCTTATCATTCCCAAGAAGGAGTTCGAGAGAGAAAAAGATGAATATGACGGATGGATAGTGAAGGATATCGAACTCAGGGGGGTTCCGGGTCAGCTGCATTTCAAGTTCGTTAGAGACACCATGCGGGCAAACACGGATGGCGTGCTCATGATTATCGATTCATCAGACTATGGGATGGTTGGCGATGCCAGCGCCATACTCGCGGAAACACAGGCCGCGTTCGGCGACATTCCTCTTGAGGTGATTGCCAACAAGCAGGACCGCCCCGATGCGGCCTCGCCGGAACAGGTTGCAACATGGCTCGGAGTCCCACATGCCACAGGAATGTGTGCGAAGAACAGGGAGTCTGCGAAGAGTGCTTTGGGCATGCTATTGAAGAAGATCGAAACGGCCGCAGGCGCCGCTCTCGCTCAAGGGGCAGCCACTGCGTCTGTATGACGATGGGGGTGGAATCGGACCGTGAGCGAAACATCTGAAACATTCCCGGCAAAGGAGATTCAAGAGAAGCTCTCGGAATTCGAGATGAGGGTGCCGGTCTGGGGAATCACGGTGTTCACAGTCGATGGATACATCATTGCCCATAGATTGTTCTACGACGGGATGCCGGAGAATGTGGAGATGGCGGTCAGCGCCATGTCCGCAGGTCTCATCACAATATCAGAAGACTTCATCAAACTCGTCGATAGTACCAATCTGTTCAGACAGGTGCTGGTGGACTCTGAAGATGCCGAGGGCCAAGAGGCGTTCTCAATAATCCTGAAACATGTGGCAGAGAACGTACTCTTGACATGCATCTTTCCGCATTCGGTCCAGTTGGGTCTTGTATCTTTTGAGATAGAAAACCTCTCACGTGACATTGTTGAGATTGTCAATCGCTGGGAGGTAAAGCTTCACCAAGACACCATGACATGAGGAGGTTGTGGCACGGTGCAGAGCGCAGCAGGAGTTGTGGGCACAAAACACAAGATTGACACTGTGCTTATTGGGACAAATCGCAGGTACGGAGATGTCATGCGTGGATGTGTCATAGTGAATGAGAGAGGCTTGGTGATTGCTTCAATGGCCGAGGACCAATCGATGGTCACAGCAATGGCGGCAATGACGGCACTGATTGCAGACACCGCTCACAGAGCAGCTTCGAACGTGGGACTATCGAGCCCCTCGAGTGTCGTCATACGGACCCCCGACGGTACTTATGCCGTGGTCGAATTCACAATGCGTGGAAGACCATTCCGGGTTGGCGCCTTACTTAAAGACCAATGCAAGCGCACATGGTTCAGAAGACAGCTCTCACCAGAGAGAATCATTGAAGAGATATCCACACGAGTACGTCGGATTCTTGAGGAGCGATAGCACCCGGACCACACGATGAACATTGTTGTGAGCCTGCCGTGCTCGACGCCTCGCGCATTCAACAAGGCCCAGAACTACGAGGTGGAGTAACTACCATTTGAGTATCGGCGAACAGACGGAGCGCCAATAGGTGCACTTATTGGGACCATATTCTTGCCATCAATCAAGAACCCTTCAACTCACCGGAGTGACAAGAACCGAAAATGACAGCCCCCCAAGATCTTCAGAACCGGGCGATTAATGCGATTAGATTTCTCTCCGCAGACGCGATTCAGACGGCCCGTTCAGGGCATCCCGGGATGTGCATGGGTGCTGCAGCACTCACCTACACCATCTGGACGCGACACCTGAAGCACAATCCAAGGAACCCCAACTGGTCAGACCGGGACAGGTTTGTTCTATCTGGCGGTCATGGATCCATGTTGCTCTACTCCATGCTCTATCTCACTGGCTACGATATTACACTTGACCAGATCAAACGGTTCAGACAGTGGAACAGTGGGACTCCGGGCCACCCGGAATACGGGAAGACAGCGGGAGTAGAGGTGACTACTGGACCTCTTGGCCAAGGTGTTGGAAACGCAGTGGGGATGGCTATTGCAGAGGCCCATTTGGCGGCAGTGTTCAACAGACCAAGACATGACATCATCGACCACTATACGTATGCCGTTGTAACAGACGGGGACCTGATGGAGGGAATCTCGTCAGAGGCCGCCTCGCTGGCGGGACATCTCAAACTAGGTAAGCTCATCTTGCTATACGATGACAATGACATCTCGATTGACGGTAGCACTGACATCACATTCTCAGAGAATGTTGCAGCACGTTTCGAGGCACAGGGATGGCACGTACGGGTCGTGAAGGATGGTAATGATGTAGAAGAGGTGGATAGCGCCATACGGACAGCAAAGGCAGACGATAGGCCATCCCTCATAATCTGCAAGACACACATCGGATACGGCTTTCCAACTATTCAGAACTCTGAGAAGTCTCACGGTGCTCCCCCGGGAGAGGAGGAGCTGATTGGCGCCAAACGCAGACTGGGGTGGCCCACCGAGCCATGGTTCTACGTCCCTGACGATGTCCTGAGGCACTTCAGAGAGGCAGTTTCACAGGGGCAGGAAGCGGAAGATGATTGGAAGAAACGGTTCGAAACCTACAAGTCAGAGTATCCAGAACTCGCAGAGGAACTGGAACGGCGCTTGGACGGACGACTGCCAGAGGGCTGGGAGAACCTCATCCCTACGTTTGAGCCTGACGAAAAGGGGATGCCAACACGTTCTGCCTCAGGCCAGGTGATCAATGCGCTTGCACCAACGCTCACGGAACTCATCGGTGGATCGGCCGACCTGACCCACTCCAACAAGACTTGGATGGAATGCACAACGGCATTCCAAGCAGACAACCGCACCGGTCGTAACATCCACTACGGTGTCAGGGAACATGCCATGGGCGCCATCGTAAACGGAATGGCGGTTCACGGAGGCCTGAGACCCTTCTGCGGGACGTTCTTCATCTTCTCCGACTACATGCGGACGCCCATTCGCCTGTCAGCAATGTCGCATTATCCCAGTATCTGGGTGTTCAGTCACGACAGCATAGGACTCGGCGAGGATGGCCCCACTCACCAACCGATCGAGCATCTCGCCTCCCTAAGAGCAATGCCAGGACTCTCGGTCATTAGACCAGCTGATGCAAATGAGGTTGCTGAGGCGTGGAAGGTCGCGTTGTCAAGGACCGACCGCCCCACCGCACTCTTGTTCACCAGACAGACCGTTCCTGTCATCGACCGCAGGAACTATGGTTCTGCGGAGGGTCTGAGGTACGGCGCATACGTCCTTGCAGACCTAGGTGATGGGCCTCCAGAAATCGTGTTGATGGCCTCGGGGTCAGAGGTTCACATTACACTTGAAGCGGGTGAACAGCTGGCAGCAGATGGCATCTGTGTGCGTGTTGTGTCTTTCCCGAGCTGGGACTTGTTCGAGGAACAGACGCAGGAGTACCGTGACTCAGTGCTGCCGCCGAGTATCAGAAGGCGCCTTGCTGTGGAGGCGGGTGTTTCGATGGGCTGGGAGAAGTGGATTGGCCCGGAGGGCAAGATGATTTCGATGGAGGAGTACGGACGGTCTGCACCCTACCTCGTCCTATTCGAGAAGTTCGGCTTCACCGTCGACAATGTGGTGAAACAGGCCAAGGAACTTCTCAAGCGATAGTCTGCTGTTGGCAAATCCACTACCGATTCAGTGATGACCATGCGCGTGCTCCTCGCTCTCGCTGCAGGACTGCGCTCCTTGTAGACGACCCGCAATGTAGTCATCAAGGATGTCGCGAATCTTGCGGGGCTGAGTAGTGATTGGTGTGACGCCCAGCTGCTTAAACCAGTCGATTGCCCTCCAGCCCATTCCACCGGACACAATCACATTTGCACCAGCATTGGCAATGAACTGTGGTACCTGCCCGGGGTTGTGGCCGTCAATGAAGGGTGAGCGTTTCAGCCACACGTCCTTTACATTTGAGCCATCAAGCTCGACAAAGACATAGTAGGGACACCGGCCAAAGTGTGGGGACAAGTCACTGTCAATATTCTCACCAAGCGATGCAAAAGCGATTACCGTCATTTTTCCGTTCACCGCCTCGTAGTGCTCAGGTACAGAGCAAAGAGGAACTCACGTAGTCCTCAAGCCGGCTCCAATGTCACATGCATATTAGTTTAGTGATGAGTCGGTGGGCCGTCCAGTCTATCCCGCCAGTAACGATATAGACTCTACGTCGAAGTCCAGCATCTCAAGACGCATCTCCTCTGTGATCGGTTCGCCCGTGTCAGGATCAACAGCCACGCATGCACCGTCAATCATTCGCGTCTTGAGTTCGCCGCGTGCAATCGAGTTGTTTCTTAGATGCGGGGCGTCCAAGAGACCCAACTTGACAGCCCGGACATAGGTCTTGGGATCTGTGAGTGGGTCCGCCACATCAGAATCTGCAAGCGAGGCAATGGCACGGACGAGCAACCTCGCCTCGCGAATGAGTTCCTCCTTTCTCTGCCACACTGCCTTGTCCTGAAGCGGATTCGGAAGTCCCTGCAGGCAGTCGTGAATCACACGGCGGGCCATCTTGCAGCTCTCAATGACCTCCTCGGCTGTGGCCGCATGATCGGCCTCACAGTAGCCCACAACATGGACTATGTGAGGGTGAAGCATCATTCCTGTATAGATTGAGGAGGCCAGCTGACCCTTGCCCATGTCAAGGTCGGGGGGATATGAGAACAGACCGGGTCTCACCTGACGTAGAGAGTAGAAGTCCTGATCATGAAGTGACTCAACAAGCTCAATCTTGGCGAGCATCTTTGCGAGGTCGTTGCGGGGCGAGGTCCCAAGAGGTGTATTGAGCATGTACTGAGCAACGTATACCTTTACGCCTGCGGCTTTTGCGTTGTATGCTGATAGGTAGGCCATTGCCACCGCAATTGTGTCGTGTGCCCCCCTGAGGCTCCAATGGTGAGGCTCGTTCAACTCAACAGGGATACCGTGTTCTGCGTGCCAGCGGTGATTCGCCTGGTTCTCGCGGATTGCCTCTTCAAGCGGACGCTTACTTCGGCCATCAAGCTCACTGTACCATAGCAATGGGGTTGCACACCATGCATTGTTGATGGTGTCCTCCAACATCTCAGCCCATTTTAGGAGGTCTCGCGTACCACTGTAACAACGCAAGAGCGGGTAGTTGCCACGACGAGATGCAGCATATATCTGCTCAAGGTCCTCACGACTCCGAAGGGGGACGCCACCATCTCCGACTAGATACTCACGCATCTCAGACGGTCTAAAGAAAGACTCCTGAGCATTCTGATCCGGACCCAATGAGATGACATCCAGCACACGTGCCTCTGCAATCTTTGCCACACCCTCAATTGTTTCTTCCAGAGATGGCAGGCCGAAATGATGCCTCAAGATTGGGACTGGAGCCTTCACGTTGACCCTTGTGACCAAGTCTTGGGGGAACTGTTCTTCGAAACTCAGCTGAGTTCTCCCTCTGAGGTACGCGAGTGTGTCATCGGCTGTCGAAAAGCCTGTGAATATCTCTTCGAACATGCCAAACCGCTGGGCGACCCTCTCGACCGGAGCAGTGCAACCCAGCACCCAGCGCTTGTCCTGAAGACCCTCACTGCGAATCGCCCGTTGAAGCTCTGCGAACAGACCCTCAGCGCTCTCAGCGGTGAGACGATAGCTGACCCCAATCATGTCGGGATTGTGCTTCTTGACCTCCTCGATGAGAACCTCAATGGGAGTCGCCGGGCCAAGAAAGATGGTTTCATGACCCTCAGCCTCAGCCTGAGATAGGAACGATAACACACCTGCAACATGAACATCATTTCCAATTGCTGCGGCAAGTATCTTCATACTTCGTCCACCTCCATCCCGTAGACGCTCCACAGCTCGTCAATACTTGGAACCTCTGTGGCCCTCACACCAGTGTAGACGTACTCAATCACCTCGGTTGGCGTAAGGCCCTCAAGTCCAAGTCTGACAAGGTTGCGTCCCTCACGCCAGAATGACCGTTCATAGAGGTGACAGGCCATATTGATCACAGTGTCAATGGTGGGGGTCTTCACCCCGACCAGTCGGCCCAAGAAGGCGATAGGCACGAGACCAGTGGGGACATCCTCGAGGACGTATCGATGATGAAGGTTGGAGGGGCTGCCAACGTTCTCGTACGCCTTGACGTTTCTGATGCACTCGTACAGCGTGCTTCCTGTGGCATCATAGGACTCTCTCAGCCACTCGACCAGCGTCACAGGGGACAGTGACAGCTCCTCAGCAACCTGAACCCTCTCAGCATCCATTCGTTCTATGAGATGGGCCACCGTGGGTGAGATTGCATCGCGATAGTGGTTGTATCCCCCGCCGCGAGACTCAAGCAGTCCTGCACTGAGGATTGTGGGAGCCGGATGCAGCATTGCACCGATGTTGTCCAGGCCAGTTTCCATGACGTTATCTGCAAGCTCGAACGACAGAGGGAGCCTTCGTAAGTGGCGCAACAATCGTCTGTTCCCAATCGCAGGGAATGCACTCACACGGACGAAGTTCTTTATCTCCGACACGTGAACGGATGTAGCTCCAGTGGTCCGTGACACAAAGCTGTATGTCTGCGCCTCACCTAGGAGTATCTCGCTCTCACATGACATCAGTGAGAGGACTCGTGAGAACTCCAGTGCACCACCTGTGCGCCCAGGCATAAGGAGTACCAGCTGTCCCGATTCGAGGTACGGGGCCATCCTCTCCGCAATCCATCTATGAGCATGAGCCGGTACTGTGACCAGAATCATGTCACGACCCGGGATTGCCGCACCCATGTCGTCGGTGACGAGATGCAGCGGAGCAAAGCCCTCAATCACTCCCGTCACGTGGAGACCGCCAATCTGGTGAATTCCAGCCACATTCTGAAAAGTCCGATTGTACAGTGTGACCTCGTACCCTTGGAGTGAGAGATAGGCCGCTAGGCCGCGTCCTGCATGCCCACCACCTACTACGGTGATCCGTGTGGTATCCAGTGTCATGTCTCGACGTGTCACCCACGGCATGGCACCGCACCTCTTTCTCGAACTCTAACATTGGACCCTCATCGGTGGCCCATGCGAGCTCCACCCGCACATAGTTGAGCCAGCCTCACTATGAGGGCCAATCTCCCACTCTGTGAGTGAGTGTCCTCGTGTAGCAAGTCCCATAGCTAGGTTCGAAAATGCGATTATTAGGTTTTCGCACGACCATTCTTGGTGTCAAAACTGTCGAAAATGCACATTCCAGATGCATCTACAGCGGCTCAACCAGCACGGCAAGACAGCATTTCAACATCCCTTGTGAGAGATAGTACAGCAAGCTTCAGTGCCTCAACCTGGGTCGCCATCTCGTGCCTGTCGGTGAGATGAGACCCTGGCATATACCGCTGTGGTCCTTGTGTCGGCGGTAGTGGTGGTTGTGGTGGGTGGAGAGAGGCCATGCTGTTGCCCGTCACCTGTTGGAGCAGTGATGACAGCACGGGAGGAGAGTGCGCGCTCCAGTTCGACCAGTGAGACGCGCCTGTGACCGCCGGGGGTGCGAAGGCAATGGAGTTGACCTCCTGCGTCCCAGCGACGGATGGTCTTTGCACACACACCAAGGCGACGAGCAGCAGCAGATACTGACAACATGACGGGGAGAGATTGTGGCGACGACATCAGTGAGCTGGTCGAGGAGGAGGTATATATGATGATAGAGGATTGGAGGACGTTGGTGATGTCATGTTCACGGGGCACCCTGGTCGTCAGTGTCTAAGATTGTCCATGTCATCGGCCGCTGTTTGCAACCCATTCAATCAGACTCCTTTCTCTTGTATCGAGGTACCTCCTTTGCAGCCAGCTTGCGGAAGACCGCGATGGACTGTTGTGTCATTGGGAGCTCGACCTCGTCAGGCCGAAGGGTGATGGCATATTCTCGGATGATTGTGTCAAGTGTGACACGGCACGCCTTTTCCTTCGGACACTCGGAGCATGGCTTTCCTCCATAGGAGTCGTGTTCGTACCAGACTACCACCCCGAGGTCCAGCGTAAAGACAATGTAGACCTGAGCATTCGCTTGGTAGTCGAATCCCATGAGAAGACCCTTGTAGTCGAGGACACTCTCGATGTCGAGTCTGTGGCTCGTGGCATGGTTCCTCAGGACTCTATCGATCTTCTTCCTGGCCCGATTGAGCACTCGTGACACATAGGCGGGGCTCCATGCCCACTCCCTCGCCACTCTGTCGAGCTCATGCTCCATACGAGACCTGTCGGAATCTCTCTCGCCCCTCCTGAGGCGCCTCTGTATCTCTTTGATTCTCCTGAGCGCCTCAGCTAGGTCCTTCTCAGTCATCAGTCCTCTCTCGTGGAGCCAGTTGGGGTTTCTGGTTGCCTGAGCTATCTCGCTTGTGGTGTGACCCTTGTGAAACTCGCTCCACACGACTGATTCATGAGATGACAGTAGGCTCACAGACATCACCACTTCGGTCTTGCTTGCCGCTTGAAGGTAAATCTCTACCAGAGATTGGTAAACATTTACAGATAGGTCTTCCGCCCCGGTGTCACGCCATTCTCCAGCGATCAGTGAGAGGCAACACAGACCATACTGCGATGTCTCTCAGGATTGAACTCCGACCAGTCATAGTTGCCGAAAAACCGAATGTCAGAGAAACCAACCACATTCAATGCCCCTTTCAAGATAGGCATGTCAAGGTTCAGCACCTGTTGAGTCGAAGTAATGGCCGACCACTCCACATTGCTGCCCACGAGCCCTGCCATCACTAGGGTCGACATCGGCCGGTCTGGATCATGTTCAAAAAACCTCACAAACACAACGGTGCGACCGTCTTCCAGTCTTCCCTCTCGAAGTGGAAAGAAGCGGAAACCGCTCCGACGTATCTCCTCAAAGTTGAGAGTCTGAAGGATGATGTGGCCTCCGCTACGGAGTCTTCTTGCAGCGATTGAGAGGACCTGCCGAACATCCTCAAGAGTCGGGAGTTGCGCAAGCGAGTTGCCTAGACACAATACGGTGTCGAACGTGTCACTGACAACCGATTCTAAGTCACGCATGTCTTTGATCTCAAAGAGCACATCTACTCCCCTCTTCATGGCGAGGGCACGGGCGGCGCGAATCATATCTGAAGAGTGGTCGATTCCGAGTCCATTGTGATTGATTTCTCCCAGTCGCACCAGATGCCGACCACTTCCACATGCCAGATCTAGCACGTTGCCCGGCCTGTCCCTAGGCAAATACGACTCTATGAATGGTATCTCACGAGAGAGCCGGGACTCCCAGTCTATCGCGTTGTCGTAGGCAATGGCCAGCCTGTCAAATGAGCTCATGGCTCAGACTCCCAGCTCAGAGCCTCCTCGGCAGTGTACAGTACTCGTCCTTCCATTCCACCAGCCACCGTGATGGCCTGTCCGCTCATGTGGCTGGCCGCATGATCGGAGGCCAGAAACACTATCGCGCTCGCTATGTCATGCGTGGTGGCAGTCTTGCGCATGGGAATAGTCTGGTGTATCCTCTTTACCATGTCAAGGTCTTTGAGCGCATCCTCGGCCATTGGGGTCTTCGTCCAACCCGGATTGACCATGTTCACGCGTCCACGATGGGCAAGATACACTATCTCGTTCTTCAGACTCAACATGAGGCCGTACAGGCCCGCCTTCGAAGTTGCGTAGTCACTATGCCATGCCTCCCCAAACACTCCAGCGGTCGATCCCACGAAGATGAGCGCGGCTGTATGATCTCTGAATGTCTTGAGATTCTTGAAGAAGTACTTGGCACAAAGAAATGCTCCAGTGAGATTGACGTTCAGTGTCCTCTGCCATTGTTCAACAGTCATCTCATCGACGCCAACACCAGTTTCATTTGCGATTCCAGCGTTGGCCACAAGCACATCCACCCGGCCGAAGTGGCTGTTCGCCTCTTCGAAGATTCCTCGCACATCTTCCTCCCTGCTGATGTCACCCTGCACAGTGAGTAGGCGCCTGTGTTCGTTGAGGAGCTGCTGCAGTTGGCCAAGCGAGCTATGATAGGCAGCTGTGATTCTCGCTCCCTCTGCCAAGAACATCCTGACAGTCTCTAGGCCAATCCCTCCAGCCGCTCCAGTCACCAATACGTGTTTGTTCTGTAGTCCCAAATCCATGGTGTCATCACCATACCGAGGTGATTCATCTACGTCGAGTGTTTCTCATGAGCGGCTCGGTCTAGCGGAAGACTCGCCGTGCGTCCACAGTATTCTGTGATATTCATCCATTAGTACATCAGGCCAGCTCCCAATTGACCGTAGGAATATACTTGCGGTAAGGCTGACAAACTCGTCCCGTCTGAATACCTCAAGCTTTGGGCACTCGAAGAGTGGGGACACATCGATACGTCGTATTCTGTTCTTGTCAATCCGGAGCTCCCTAAGGTTGTGACAGGAACTCAGCGGTGTCAGGTCTATCTCACGCAGGTCATTGTGACTCAGATTGACCTCTTGAAGGGCAGTACATTTTGCAAGAGGTGTGAGATCAAGTTCACGAATCTTGTTGTACTGAAGATTCAGAGTCTCTAGCTCTGTGCACCACACAAGCGGCATCAGATCAATGGACTCGATGTCACGCAGTTCCAGGCTCAGGCGGGTTTCGCTTGTGTCGATATTTGCGGTCCTCTCTAGCCCGTTCGATGTCCTGTAGCGAAGAATAATCCTGTCCATCCATCGCCGCCTCACAGTCCCTGAGCCAACAACCTTCTGAGTACCGTCAACACGCCTCTTAAACTAGGCGTCCTCTGACGATTCCTGTTCTTGCAGTCACGTGGGCATGTTGGTCCTAATATAGTCGAGGCCTCTCTCAAGAATGAAGAGCCTCTTGTAGTCCCTCTTCTTTTCTGCCTCACTCATCTCGCGCTCTATAGCACGCTCGACCTCTTCTACAATCCTAAACTTCAGGGTTTCGTCCACGACCTGTGCATTATCCGGGCTACGAAATGTGTCGCTTAGTTCAGCATAGACCTTGTTCTTAATCTCCTCGATTGTCCGCAGGGGATCAAGCTCCTCGCCATGGCTCCACTTCACTGCGCGCCTGCGTCGTAGGCCATCCAGTGGCCGCGGTCTTCTTCCCATCATCCCAAGTTCATAGTGTGCCTCAATCTCAACTGTGGGGTCAACCTCCACGTTTGAGAGCATTGGGCAGGCAAACAGCGGTGTGACATCAATATGGGTAAGCGGATTGTCGCGGAGAATCAGTTTTGAGAGCTTCTTGCAGCGCATGAGAGGCCACAGGTCAACGGTCTGCAGGAGATTGCTTGAGAGATCGAGGGCCTCAAGATGGCTACACTGGCTCAGCGGAGAGAGGTCGATCTCGCTAATGTGGCGATACGATAGGTCAATCTGAGTCACCTCGAGCTCAAGAACTATGACATCCTCTCCTCTCCTCGTTCTATATGCGAGAACTATATCTTCCATTGCGCAGGCCTCCGCGACTCTTCTCTCTCATCTGCCATCTATCATATGCGAATGGCTATTCTACGTTTCGCATTACTCCACATTAATCTATTCATATATCATTTGAGCCACTGGTCATTGTTGTTTGCAAGACTGACTGGTGGCATGACGGCTGCTACCGTTCGCAGCTCAGCCGGAACACCCTATTGCTGCGGTGCGGTGGTCACTGTCCGTGCCTATCAACAAGGACTTCCGACAGACATGGTCGATGAGCGGGAATCACAGGGGGCCATGCCGTATAGACTCGACCTGGAGCGGGGAGTGAGATTCATGGCACCATGGTAAGCGTGTTGCTAGATGCATGCACGGCATGCATGAAGCATGTGGCCTCTTGCCTCACGCATGTGTTCGAAACCATGAACTGGCAGGGTGCCGTAACAGTCGATTCTGTGCGAGAGATTGAATGCATTCCCTGCCTTGCCTGCGAGCTTGTGTGCCGTTGATTGTAATTTGGACAATCTGGGACGCTAGGTTTCTGCCCGCCCAGCAACGGTACTGGGCTGTTGAACCGCAATGATGTTTCTCGCGGCGTTCACATCTGCGTGGAGCTCGCTACCGTGGTGGGGCAGTGGTTCTTCAATCATCTGCTCCCACCTACACTACTTGAACCCCACACATTCCAGTACGAAGGCAATCGAGTTGACCTCCTGCATCCCAGCGGCGGATGGTCTTTGCACACACACCAGGTCGACGAGCAGCAGCAGATACTGACAACATGACGGTGAGAGATAGTATCTACAACATCAGTGAGCTGGTGGACGAAACTAGTATGACGATAGGGTATTGGAGGACGTTGGTGATGTCATGTCATGGGGTGTCTTGGTCCTCAGTGTCTAACATTGTCTAGATTGTCAGCCGCTACTCGACACGCCGGGACCCGCGAGAAGGAACTGCGACCGAGAAACAGGCGTGCTCTCACTGAGATAGTTCATTGGAACGCTTGGTAGCGCAGCTGGTTCTGTGCCGCAGTTTATGAGGCATCGTGTGCAGGCTGAAGAGAGGAGCTGAACATCGATGCAACTGATTCCCTACGAACAGGTCATCCTCTTCAGTCTACCAGCGATTCTAATGGGACTCGGCGCCGGTCATGCCCTCGGTGGTCAGGCGACACTTCCTGCAAAGACTCGCATTGGAGTGACAATCGTAGTCGGAGCCCTTGGCGGCGTGGTGATTGCTCTTCTCATCGCCACCTTCAGAGGCGCCGAAACGATGTTCTACCTGCTAAGCGTGCTCTCCTGCATCGCAGGATCTCTGTTCGGCATGGTCATCAATTGGGCCCCCGAGCCACGCAAGATTGCTCATCATGTGGTCTTCACACCCGAGGACGACGAGGAGTTCGACAAGGAGATTGAGGAGGTTCTTGGTGGCGGTTCGGGCTGAAACTGTTCGTCGCACAATGACTTATCGCCATCTGTTCTGACTCCAAGTTCCCTATTGAGAGGAGAACGTGATGCGAAGAGAACTAGTTCCGCTGGTTTCCCTGTTCATAGTCACCGCACTGATGTGGTCCGCAGTGGTGATGCCGGTTTCGGCGCAGCACCCGGGCTGGAGCGGCGACGGAAACCTTGCTTTTCTGCTGGAGATAAACGGCATCTCAGCTGCGAACTCCAACTCCACAGCACCCATTCCGGTCTCCCTGTCTGATGATCTGAACATGTCCCTGACGATTGAAACTGGCGCTGACATCATTCTAAAGTCGGG
>QMYR01000038.1 GCA_003662765.1 Candidatus Thorarchaeota archaeon | reverse complement strand
CCCCAAGAATCAGTGGCCAAGAGGTTCTACAGGAGATGGCCACACAACGCGATGATTGTGCGGGTGCAGTTGTGGATATAGTGTTTCATTGCGGTGTACCACATCAAACGACTCGCAGAGGTCTTAAGTTGACATCCTCAGCTGACACTACCGTCAGGAGTGTGTCCGCTTGAGTGCGATCTCGCGCACCCTCCTAATGATGCGCCTATTGGCCTCCAACAGCCCCTGAGAAACCTCCCTAGGCACTTGGTCTTCGAAGACTGGTTTCTCCTCGCCAGCGAGTCCCGCCAAGCTGGCCTCGACACACGGTCCCAGCACAAGTGGGTTGTATCCACCCTCAAGCACCCAGAAGGACCCCCTCGCTCCCACCGACTCCACGAGCCCTCGCACGGTGCTGCCAATCAGCCAGAACGTGGACGAGTCAACGTTCATGTTTCCCACAGGATCAGCATAGTGAGAATCAAAACCAGCCGACACAGCGATGATCTCCGGTTGGTGTGTCTCGACTGCAGGGACAACCACCTCTCTCAACGCGAGCGAGTATGACTCATCTGTAGAATGCTCTAGCAATGGGATGTTGATGTTGGTCCCCTCTCCATCTCCCGAACCGGTTTCAGAGAAATGGCCCATGCCATAGTCGTCGTAGTCGTACTCGTGGATGGAGATGTACTGCACATCGGGGTCGCTGTAAAATATCTCTGCCGTGCCGTTTCCAAAGTGGTCGTCGAAGTCGAGGACTGATACCCGCCTCACCTCGCATTTCATCTGAATGTAGCGGATTGCCACAGCGATGTTGTTGAAATAGCATAATCCCATTGGTGTCGATCTCGTGGCATGATGACCGGGGGGCCGCATGACTGAGAATGAATGACGGCTCTCTTCCTTGGCCACCAATGTGGCTGCTCTGACCGCCCCGCCGACAGCCATCAGGGCAGAGCGGTACAGCTCCGGACTTGCATAAGCGGACTCGCCCACCTCACCAGCACCAAGGTCCGACATGATTCGTATTGTGTCAATCATGTAGTCTGTATGCACACGACGAAGATCTTCGACGGTGGCCATTCTTGCTCTGGCGACCCTCACGTGCTTGAAGATTCCTCTTGTCCTTAGGTGTCTGCGAATCATCTCCACCCGGAGCGGGGTCTCGAAAGACTCGAGGTGGGGCCGTGGAAACGGCATGATGTGTTCGGCTATTCCTGGGTGCAACACGACTGCGATGTCATTCCAAGCCAAGGGGGTCACCAGCCTAATGTCTGTTCGGCGTCCTTATACTCTTGTCTTCGTGACAAGGGGAAATCCTCTATCCGCATGACATACCTGTATAGCGTGTTGAGTACCCGTCTTGACACGTCCCCCTCTTCGGTTGTCATCTCAAGACCCTCGATTGAGTGACGCTCAATCATGTAGTCTATCATGTCCCCAGCGCGCGTCCATCGTCGTTTCGTGTCCAACCACAGGTAGCCATCCTTTTCGTAAGCGGTGGGATGCTTCTTGCGAAAGGCACTCGCAGCCTTCTCGATATCGACCGGTGGACCTCTTCTACTGTAAACCGGCTCAATGACTGGCTTCTCAACAATCATTCCGATGGCATAATGATCTTGCTCAAAGTACACCTCCCACAGAGTTTTGCCGAATCTCTTCTCTCCTGTATTCTCTTTGCGTAAGACGCGTGCTATCAGTCTGCACAATCTATGGAGCTTGTCCCTGAAGAGGGTGTAGTGAACCCTGCGTGCTCCTACAAACTGCCTTGTGATACAGTGTGGAGCCAGCCATGAGGGAGGAGGATCGGTCGGGATTGGTCTTTCGAGCACAAGGTCCACGACAGCGTCATCTTCGCCTCTCTCTCTCAACTCTATCAGGTGTCTGAGCCGTGTGATTGTCCACCGTACCGCGCGTGGTGAGAAACTAGATGCCACATTCCTGTTCGCGTCCGTCGGATCAATGAGAATGACATGGTCGTCCCGGAATGTGGGGACTCTTCGCAGGACATGGGCCGGACGACCAAACGGGTCGATTGGCCCATCCTCAATGTGTAGCAGCATCTCTACTGCTCCATCTATGCCGTTTCCGAAGAGTGTGATGAGCTCAAGTGAATAACCTGTGAGCCCCATCTGCCCGACAGCACAATCATCGCCGTACGCATGGCTTGCACGCACAAAGGACTTCAGAATCCGGATGTCATTTCTCAGCGTGTCGTTGATACGGTCCAAGACAAAACGGGTGTGATGAATTGTCCTGTCTACTGCTGTTATGGGGCCATTCTCAGCAAGCTCCTCTGGTGAGAGATAGAAGCACGCGATGACATCGACATCAATATCCTCAACAACCAAGGAGAGATAGGGATGTTGTGAGTACGCCTTGATGATGTTTCGACCACCTGCACGTTGCGCTGCAGGCCAGAACCATCGATCAACAAGTTCATCGAACCTTTCAGATAGCATGGCCTGTCTTTGCGGTGCGCTCTGCTGCAGAATATCTGAGAACTCTCTGGGACTTAGCCCAACAAAGAGGTCAATATCACTCGCTCCCCTCAACTGGGTCTGTTTTGCACCCGTCGAACCCTGCGGTTCTATGAACACAAACGACTGGCCAATCTCCTCGGCCACCTCACTCAGAGCCTTGGTGAGTCGTTTCACAACTCGCTGTTGACGACTGATCTCTTCCCTCTCTGGCACTATTTGCGCTAGAATTCTGTGTCGCATCTCAGGGGTGAGGATACTTCCTCTCATGTCCGACTCTCTCGTCCGCGAATCCTCCTATGAACGTTCATGTGACTTCACTCGCAAGTACGTTTTAAGTGCGATTGGTCAGGTGGTGGTGGCAGGGCCACTCAGAGGAGTCAACATGACCGAGATATTGCCAATCGCAATTACCATTCTCAGGTGCCGTGGTCGTTACCTCTTCATACGCCGCGCGAAACCGCCATACGAGGATCTCTGGAGTCTTGTGGGGGGAAAGATACAACCCGGGGAGCACGTGGCTAAGGCGGCAGTCCGCGAGGTCTTGGAAGAGACTGGTGCTGCGCACGTGGGCCAATACGAGTACCGCGGGGTGGTTTCCGAGCGTCTGCTGGACGCCAATGGTAATCTTGTGAGGCACTTTCTCATATTCGTGGGTGCTGCTGAGATTGATGATTACACAGATCGTAACCGCGAGGGAAGCTTGGAGCTGTTCACGGTCGAGAGGATGGAACGAGAGCGCGAGTCATTCTTGCCATCAGACTGGCACATGTTCCAATCTTTCCGCGATGAGGCATCTTGGTGTGGTCTTTATGAGGCCGAGCTGATACACGATGGCGAACGCTACGTTCTAAGCTACTATAGGGTGGCTGGCGAGTGAAAATTGGCCACATTGACGTCGAGCCCATCGCAGCAGAGAGCATGGGTGTACGATCCCTCTGTACTCGAATTCAGACGCCCAATGTGCGGCTTCTTCTAGACCCATCTGCAGCACTCTCGAAACGAAACGGCAAGGAGCCTCACCCGGTTGAGTACGTCCGACTAAAGCAGTCATTGGAACGAATCTTTACAGAGGCTCGAGCTGCGGACATAATCTCTGTGTCCCACTATCACTACGACCACATCAGACCGGGATTCACAGACTTTCGCTACACATTCGGGTCACGCGAGGAGCTCCAGAGGATGTTTCATGAGAAGACCATCCTTGCAAAGGACTATCGCGACCATATCAACGCATCTCAGCGACGCAGAGGATACTACTTCGAACGAGACCTGAAGGGAATCGCGAAAGAGATTGTCTGGGCCGACGGACTCACTTTGGAATTTGGCTTCACGGAGATTACTTTCTCTGGCCCGTTGCCTCACGGCCCAGAGAACACCCCTCTTGGGTACGTAGTAGCGACTACAGTGCGCCACGCCAATGAGTGTGTCATGTTCGTGCCGGATGTTCAGGGCCCTGTCAGCAGTCGTGTCGCTGACTATGTGCTCTCACAGGAGCCCCGTCTAGTGATACTGGGGGGCCCGCCGACGTACATCGACAAGTTCGCGCCCCATCTCAACTCCGCACGCAGCAATCTTCTGAGCATCGTTTCGGCGACTCCAATCGTGGTTGTTGACCATCACCTCATGCGGTCACCCACATGGCATATCTGGCTGAAACCCGCGACTAAGGTCGCTGAGGAGGCCGGCCACCAAGTCCTGACAATGGCCTGTCTTGCGGGCCGCAGAGAAGAGTGCCTAGAGAGTCAGAGAGAGCATCTGTATCGTGTTTCACCTCCCTCGCCAGAGTTCATGGCGTGGCTTGAGGCGACGGATGAATACAAGACGAAGCATGCTCCCCCTATCTGATGTGTGTATGATGTACGTCGTAGACACCTTTTAGTTCAGATGTTATGACTCCCTGTTGAACATGAGTCCCAGACCTCAACCACTGACGGGTAGATTCGAAACCGAGACCGTTCGCTATCTGGTAGGGGACCTTGGCCTCCACATTCTACTTCTCATTGATCAGGGGTGTACAAGCGACGCCGAGATCATGAAGTTCAGCACAGTGACTGCGACCTGTCTAGACGTCAAGATTCCTTTACTGAAGACACTGGGACTGGTACGCGAGAGCTCTTCGGGCTATGAGGTGACTAGTGAGGGACTCCAAGTCCTTAGGGAAATCTACGGGTGGTAAGATATGAAGAGTCTGACAATCGCCAAGGTTTCTCAGGTGCGTGGTGGACACATTGATCTGCACGGTCTTGAGAAGGTGCTGGGAGTCCCCGATGGCGGCCAAGTTCTATTGGTCGGGACCTCGAGTAAGTTCATTCGTGTGATTCCTGTGAGTAGCTCGGCTGTGATCATGTTGCGTGTCGCATTTTACCTCAGTGACTTTGCAGTGTCCGCTCGTCAAGTCCTCAAGGTCCTCAAAGGAATGGGCGTGAGCATGATTCATTCAACCGGCTTCTGCCCGATGGATGACTACTGCCTATGGGAGGGCTTCTTCGAATCACACTTTGAAACACAGATATCACAGTTTGTCGAGTGGCTTAAGAGTCACGACACGGTGCTGGATGTCGAACTTGAGCGGCTGGAGCCGTGAGTCGGGAGAGATACAGAGAGCGGAGGTGATGGGACATCACGGAGTTTGGACTCTCCACACGGGCTATCTTGTCCAAATATATGGATGCCATAGAGCAGGCCGACCGTCTGCTCCGCGACGAGAAGTATCAACAGGCCATGGCTCTCTACTTCGATGCCAGCCAGTCCGCCGACGAGCTCTTTGGCAAGTATGTCGCTCTGCTGATGAAGACTGCTCCCAGCAGCGCCTATCGGACTCTCTTACTTGAGATTCTGAGCTGGCGCCTCCGGTACTACACAACTCAGTATGACTACCACCTTGCCGTGGCGCAGACCCTCAGTGGTCTACCTCGTGAAGAGTGGCTTGCGCGTCTGGAAACAATCTTGGTACTGTCTCAGAGTCTAGTCGAGAAGATGCTGCCCCTGCGAGAAGAGGTGACAGACCCCCTCATACGCACAAGAATCGAAGAGCTATTGCGCGACTGGGTGTCAGGGATACGCGACTTGGTCGACAAGCTCAAGATCTGGGGTATGTCGAGTGCTCAGGCCGCACAGATTCTTGAGTGGGCGCTTGACAACGGTCTGAAACCAAAAAGACGATAGAACACCAAGGGCCTCCTGGTACAGAACATTACTTCTCTGTCTGGCTCTCAACATATGCTGATACAATCTCAGTATCGGCGAGTTGGAGATGGCTGTCGAGATAAATGATAAGATAATGGTCGTGATGTTTCACGACAATGGCCGCCGGAAACCTCTTGACGTCCTTAAGGGCTTCAACTGGGACCTTCCAATATAGCGTTTCCTTGCATACGGGGCATTGCATCCATTTGGGCCCTTCGGACATCAGAACCACCTAACATATCACTGGTGCCGACCTGTGGGTCTTTGAGAAAGCTACTAAAAACGTTTTCCGCCACATGCCATTTTGTCCGCCATGACACATTGGCCGTCTAGAGGTCATCATCGAGGTCGAGGTCCCACGCGCCGGGGTCTTCTATGTCTTGACTCAATATGGGCTTCTTGCGTCTGGCCAACGTCGACACATCCGCACGATCCGTATCGACCACTATTTCGCGGGTATCATCATCGAAGTACCCCGGTAACAGTCCCTCCGCAATTCCCCTTTTTACCAGTGCCTCGACCTTCTTCTCGGGCAAACCGGTGCTCTCTGACAGGCTTCTCACTGAGATAGCGAACTCTGACTCGAGAGAAGTTCTGACGAATCCGAGAAACGCAAGCTTGAAGTGTTCGCGAATCACTGCCATCTCATCCCTGTCCACCACCCTTGCCACGGCCGCCTCAATGTACATGTCGGCATCGCCGAACTGGTACTCGCTCAACATCAGTGCAAGGTTGATCAGTTCCTTTGCCTCGCCACGGGTCGTTTCAGCTGCAGCGTGTATCAGGTGTCTTGCCATGTCAATGTCCCCACCCAAGATGGCGCAGAAGGCGCCCTGGACAAATCTCTTTGGATTGCGCTCCTCCTCTGCTGCCATGATGTATGCCTCAGATGCTATCTGGCAGTCAATCTCGAACTTCTCGTGCTCGCCCTGTTTCATCCACACTTGACTGGCTCTCATCATGGCCTCGGCCGCGTCAGCATAGCGGTGGCACAACATACCATGCTCATACGCACGCTCGTAACAGATAGCTGCCTTTGAGAATGACTCCCATCTTTGCCAGCACTTCGCCGCCTCGATGAATGTGTCCATGGCCTCGCTGTTCAAGCCGTCAGAGGCCATGTCTTCGGCCAATTGTTCTCTCACGCGACAGTCCGATCTCTGCATGTTGCACAGGCTCCGTGGGCACGGGGAGGATGTGCCTCCCCGTACTCGGGCTTGCTATCTGTCTGAGGTTACTCTCCCATCCTTCATTCTGAGAACTCGTTTCGCATACTTGACCAGGTCCTCATTATGGGTGACAAGGACCACTGTCATCTTTTTCTCCTTGTTCAGACGCGCAATGATCTTCAGGATGTTCTCCCCGGTCTTGGAGTCGAGGTTTCCCGTAGGCTCGTCGCAGAACAGGATTGGAGGACTATTCACCAGAGCACGTGCGATGGCGACTCTCTGCTGTTCTCCCCCGCTCATCTGACGTGGGAAGTGGTCTTTGCGCTCGAGCATGTCCACCTCTCTGAGGACCTCAAGAGCCATTGCCTCCTGTTTCTCCTTCGGAATCTCCTTTGACGGCCAGAGCACCGCCTCAACATTCTCGAACGCTGTAAGGTCCTCGATGAGAAGGAACGACTGAAACACAAAACCAATCTTCTGAGCGCGGAGCTTGGGCATGTCGCGTTCGCTGATCAGCGTCACGTCAACACCGTCAATCAGTACCCTCCCGGAGGTGGGTGCCTCCAGACCTGATAGCACATGCAGAAGTGTTGACTTTCCACAGCCTGACGGACCCACGACGGCCACGAACTCACCGGGAAAGATCTCAAGGTTTACATCTTTGAGAGCTGCTACGGTCTTCTTTCCCCTGCCATACTCCTTGTTCACGTCAATTGCTTGGATTATCGGATTGGCCATCGTCTATTCCTCCCTCAATGCCCTCATCGGCGGTATTTTCATGGCTCTCCATCTCGCCAACGCAAGTCCCGGAATCTGCAGAAAGACCACATAAAGCAGGGTCCACAGCATAGGCACGGCCTCTACCACAATGAGCTCTTGGAGGTCTCTGAGAAGCCCAAAGTCCGTTTCGAAGTACGCAACTATCCCCAAGATCTCAACGCTGAGCTGAAACACAACTAGATACGCAGATATGGCAACTATCATTACCTCTCCAACGAGCAAGAGAAGAATCTCTGAATTGCTCCATGAAACACACTTCAAGATGGCTATGTCGCGTGCTCTGAATTGGCTGATAAGGATTGCATAGACTGTTGCAACAATGAACGCCATTGCTAGCCACGGCCACTCGGCACCCGGCGTCATCATCGCAGCCTGCAGCCCCTTCCCTACAGATATGAACAGAATCGCGTAGATTATGATGAATGCGATGACCCGCTTTCTGGCACGAAACGCCAGTCTGAAGCTCTTGAATAGAATTCTCAGATTCAAGGATGGACTCCTCCATGTAGTGATGGCGGGCGAGGAGTACCCGTGTTTGCTAAAGTGTGTTGCGGGGGCGGAGGGCCAAGTGCGGTGATCTCAACCCGTACTCTGCTCCTGTTTGGGTTCCCGTTCGCTGAGTGAAACCGTCGGTATCCCGTTCACCCACAATTCCCGCATGAGCAGGTCGCGTATTGCCACCCGGATGACCTCGCTGCGGGACGGGTAGAGACCCAACTCGACAAGTCTGTCGATTCCATCCACATATAGCTCACTCATCTTCACTGTAATGAGTCGCATCTGCTTTCCTCCCGGCGAGTGTCACCCTGGTAATACCACCTATAATGCTTCCGCCTCAGAGCATCATTGGCGCCAGATTTTGGGCATTGGTGTGAAAAAGGCTTAATACCGGCAGGCTCAACCGACCTCTGGGACTGGTATCGCAGAAAGCAGGGACCACACGACAACGTCCCCACTCCGCCATTGATACCACCACCGGGGTGACGCCGTGTCCGAGAGCTTTGACCTGATGCGCAAGGTTGTCATGATTGGAGCTGGTGGGAGTGGGAAGACTGCCATTGTCAATCGTTTCCTGACTCAGAGATTCACCGAGCAGTATATCGTCACAATCGGGTCACAGTTTGCCGTGAAGACTGTGGAGGTGGACGACGGCACTGGCAAGCGTGTTGTTGTCAAGCTCTTGGTGTGGGATCTTGCGGGCCAAGAGCGGTTCGACTTCATCAGAACCAGCTACTACAAGGGCGCTAGGGGTGCCCTATTGGTCTATGATGTGACTCGCAAGAGCACATTCGTGGAGTTACCCAAGTGGATTGCCGAAACAGAGTCGGCTCTCGGAACTCGTATCCCGATTATTCTTCTTGCAAACAAGGTTGATCTCGTGAATGAGAGAGTAATCTCCACCGAGATGGGCAAACAGTTTGCTGAGGAACACGGTCTTAATGGCTATCTTGAAACAAGTGCTCTCACGGGACAGAACATCGAAGAGGCATTTCACCTCCTTGCGCGGGAGAGCATCAAGTAATCCCTCGTCCTAGCGCAATACGTTACGCTTAATTGGGTCAAGCAGGCGCCCATTCTGTATATCACTCACCAGCGAGATGAGTTAATGATGAACGGCACCACGCTCGACTTGAAACTACTCGAACAGCTCTGCGACGCGTTTGGTCCCAGCGGATTCGAACACGAGGTTCAGAGGATGGTTCGGGATCATGGCAGCAAGTTTGCTGACCAAGTCCTCTACGACAGAATGGGCTCCGTGGTCTTTCAGAAGGGCAACACCGGTCCCAAGATAATGATTGCCGGGCACGTTGACGAGATTGGATTTGTGATCACCGAGATAAACAAGAATGGTTTCTTGAAGTTTCATCAGCTCGGCGGGTGGTGGGATCAGACGCTTCTTGCACAAGAAGTCCTGATTCGCCCCTCCCAGAGCGACGAGAAAGTGATTGGAGTGATCGGCGCGACGCCGCCCCACATCTTGCCGCCAGACGCCCGGAATAAGGTAGTGACGAAGGACAAGATGTACATTGACATTGGCTGCACCTCGAAAGAAGAGGTCGAGGAACTTGGCATTCGAGTGGGCGACCCTGCGGTGCCCTATGCTCTTTTCAGGACCATGAAGCGCAAGCGCAAGGAAAAGAAGGACCCTGACAACAAGGACTCTGAGGAAGTAATCCGTGAGGTGACAGTTGCTGTGGCCAAGGCGTTCGATGATCGCATTGGTGTCTTCATCGCTCTCGAAACCCTGAGGCGCCTAAGTGAAGAGGGAATTGACCATCCCAATACAGTCTACTTCGTTTCAACAACGCAGGAAGAAGTGGGTCTTCGCGGTGCAAGAACCGCAGCTCAGATGCTGCAACCTGACATCGGCTTTGCTGTGGATGTTGATATCTCTGGTGATGTGCCAGGAGCGGAGGGACTTGTCCAGAAGATGGGGAAGGGAGTTTCAATATCTGCGGGCGACGGGTCGATGATTCCCAATCCTCGCCTCAGGGGCTTCGTGCTGGACATTGCGGAGGAGAACGATATCCGTCACCAGCCCGCCTTTCTTAAGGCTGGTGGGACAGATGCAGGTGTAATCCACATCACCGGAATGGGCGCACCGTCTCTGTTCATCGGTATCCCAACTCGTCACATCCACTCTCACCACAGCATTCTGGATCTTAGTGATGTTGAGAATGCCATCAGTCTCCTTGTCGAAACTGTAAGAAAACTCGATGCAGAAACTGTGAAGAGCTTCACACAGATATGAGTCACATGAAACAATCTGAGGGGAGGTGGGCGCTACCTTAGCTAGCGCTCCCTCTTTCCCTCGATGAACTCATCAACTCTTTTTCTCGCTTCAAACTCGTCAATCTGGTAACGTGGGTGTTTGAAGCTGTAAGAGCTGATACTTGAGAGTTCACCGCCGATACCACGATCAAGAGCGATTTTGATTGCTCTGACCACGTCAATGATGACTCCTGCTGAGTTGGGGGAGTCTTGCACCGAGAGCTTCAGGGTGAGATCAAGTGGAAGATCGCCAAAGGCACGAGCTCTCATAGTGATGTAACAGACCTTGTTGTCGCCAAGGAATGGAACATAGTCACTGGGACCAATCTTGGTGGGCAGCTCGTAGTCAACACAACTGGTGACAGCCTCTGTCTTGCTCACTCGCTTGGTCTTCAGTCTGTCCTCCACCTGCATGTTCTCGAAGTCTGTGTTTCCCCCGATGTTCAGCTGGTAAGTGTTCTCAAGAATCAGGCCTCGCTTATCGTAGAGCTGGGTGAGTACGCGGTGGAGAATGGTCGCACCAAGCTGGCTCTTGATATCATCGCCAGCGCATGGAATGCCTCTCTTCTCAAACTCCTTTGCGTATGGGCTGTTTGGGTCGGAAACTATGAACTCGGGTATCGCGTTGATGAACGCGACGCCAGCGTCGAGCGCCGCCTGTGCATAGAGTCGTGATCCCTCATCACTGCCCACGGGAAGATAGTTAATCAGCACATCTGCCTTTACGCGCTTGAGTTCCTCCGCCACATCTACAGGCTCAATCTCTTGAGGATCATACGTGAAGAACGAGTCGCGCATGTGAGGTGCAACACCATCCGCAATGGGTCCGGGCAGTACCTTGGCGCCCGTCTTGGGCACATCAGGCGCAAACCGCCAGCAGCAGTTTGGCTCGATCCAAATGGCGTCCGCAATGTCAAGACCTATCTTTCTCTTGTTGACCTCAAACGCTGCAACGAACTTCAGATCCTTTGGGAAATAACCCCCAAAGTCAACATGCATCAGACCCGGTACTTCTTCGTCGGTCTTTGCATCACGATAGTAGTGTACTCCCTGCACGAGGGCGGAGGCACAGTTACCGAGTCCTGCGATTGCGACACGAATCTCTCCCATGAGGCTTCACCGTCCAAGGTATTCTCTGGTCATAGAATAGTGGGTTCTTTTAAAACTATCGTGCCGTCAGTCTTCCTCTGAATCAGCCTCGTTCCTGTCCTTATTAGGAGCATAGCTTGAGAAGAGCATACGCCGGGCATGCATTACAGTCTTGGGTCCGATGCCTGGGACATCTGTCCATTCATCGGTATGGTTGATAACCTCGATGGGGCTGCCAAACCTTGACAGGAGACTTCTGGCCCGTACGACATTGATGCCTGGTATCCCTGCAAGAAAGAACTCCTGTTCGTCAGCGGATGAGTCCCGACTCTTACGTGTCCTGATTACCGGAAGCCGTTCGCCAGAGGGCCGTCCGCCTGTTTCTCTGCCTGTGAGAATGTTGAAGAGGAGTCCGGCCGAGTGCAACGCATTGTATCCCTCTATAATCTCAATGCCTCTCTCTCTAATGCTATCAATAAGGGCATCGAGGGACGAGGGGTGGATGTAGTTGACAGTTTCCATGGTCACGACGTAGGGCTTTCCCTTGGTCTGCCTGCTCTTGAAAGGTACATATATACATCCCTTCACGGGGTCGCGCCGAATTGACAGGATGTTCTCTATCAGCAGGTAGGGCCGTTGGTACTCCAATAGCCCCTCGACTTGTCTAGTCAGACGCGGCACCCCAGAGGCGCTTCCTCTGAGGGTATTGACAAGGTCGGTCACAGTTTTCCTCTCGATGACGATCTCGTTCGGACCCAATATGTCACCAATTGGAATCTGTTCGACTACGTACCGGATACCCTCCTTGTCCAACATCGACATGAGATGCTTGACAGCGTTCTGCTTGCGACCCTTGGTTTCATGAATGTCTATCACAATCTCGGGTACATTTCCGAACAGATCTGCCTGCATCGTCAATCATCTTCGAACAGTGTCATGACCGCCGCCATGGAAACCTCTCTTGCCAAGTTCGGGTCGTCTGATGTGCCTATGACGACTGCATCACCATCCTGAGGCCTAAGACTCTCCAAGATTAACATAGTTTCCCTCTCGTTCGACAGGAGAACATTGTAATTGTCGGGAGGCATGACGAGCATACCGCGTTTCATAACGAGGGTGGTTGCACCCGCACGGTTACAGCCTCCCTGAATGATCGCCTCATCTCTCTGACGCACTCCATCAACCACCCTCTCGGCCCGGCCCCTCACGAGGCTTGCATATGCATATTTGAAGACGGTCAGGGTACCGAGATCCAAGAAGAGCCCCATGGGTACATCTTCTATTATCTGCGCAAACAGATTCTCGCCCCTCTTTGTGAGGCGCTGTCCCTGCCGGCCGTCTGCAGTGATGTACCCTGCGTCAGTCAATCTGCGTAGAAGCGTTCTCACACTGCCTTCGCCTATCGACAAATTCTGACAGAGTTCGTAACGGCCCAAAGGTTGTTCCCGTCCGATCATCAACAGTGCCACGGCCGCATGGTAAGCCTTGAAGGCAGGGGGCACTCTCCCATCTGCTGGCAGGGCGAGTTCCTCGACAGCTCTCTTCCATGACACTGCAATGCTCTCCTTCCTTGGTGGGCATACCAGCCTCGCTTTTTACTCTTCTCTCCGCCAGGAATACGTGACTACTCCCATATCTGGTCCGCAAGATTGGACAACACAGCCCTTTGAATTAGAGGCACAGCAGTTCCAAAGAAGAATGCGTTCGAGAGTACGTGTACTACCATGAATGGAAGTCCGGCAATCAGTGCCACATAGTATGGTATGCTGAAGGCCAAAGAGTACCCGATGTTGGTGACAAGGTCAAAGAAGACGGTCACGATACCACCCACGAATGCCAGTTCGATATTGCGAGGGTACCCACCTCGGGCGGACTTGGGCCTCAGAAGCTCGGCTACGACCGTCATGTACGACCACCCGATCACTTGAGTGATCCAGATCTGCGGAATAAACGCTCCCCAAGGATTCACGAGACCGAAGGCAAGCGACACTATGAAGACACATGGCAGTGCAACACTGAAGCCAAACATGTACGCTGTGACAAAGAACACTGTGGATCCTAGCTCCACATTTGGCACAACAACAAGAGCATAGTTTCCCACCAGTGCCAGTGCAGCCATCAGAGCGATGAGGGAAACCCTCCGACTGGCCCTGATGGTTCCTGTGGTCGGAGGGGTTTCGGTCACTACTGACTCACCTCATCTTTCGCAGTACTACGACAACGACGAGAATGACAACGATGCCTATGCCAGCTGCGGTGATGGCGAACGGCATCGGAGTGCTTGGCGGAATCACCTGCGCCAGCTCCAGTGTCAGGATGTATGGTGTTCCAAAGGAATAGCTTGTGTTTGCAAACACAAGGACTCCCGACGTTGTATCATACGCAAGTTGTGTGCGCTGCGGCTCGCCGTATGGGGTGGGATCCTGCTCGTAATCGAATACGATGCACTGATATGTGCCGCTCCCCACCTCCACAGCATCATAGTACGATGTCATTGTTCCATTGAGGTAATTGCCCTTGATTCGTGCGGCGGCCTCGTATGCCGTCTGGTTCAAGCTGGCAATGCTCTCGCTGTCGATTTCTATCACGAGGCCCGGGAAGAATGGTGTCTTGCCCCAGACCCCAAGGACGAGTTCACGGGCGATGTCTGTGTCGTTGGCACTAATGGAAAAGTTTCCTAGGCGAAGTGTTCCATATACCTCGGAATTGACTTCCGTGACGTTGTATGTCATGGTCGACCCAGGTTCGGCAAGCCATGCTCCCTCACCTTGCCAGCCCCACGAGAATGGCACATCCGGACAATCAATGACATTCCATACTATCCTCGTGCCCTTGTCGTCCTCTACCCTGATGTCGGGGCTGAAGCTCAATGCAGTGACAGGCATCACATACAACAACACCATCAGTGCAATGACAATCAGCATGTTTTTTCTAGTTCTCATGTTCTAGTCCTCCTCACGTACAACAATACCAAGAATGATAGGCCAAACACCGCCACGGACAGAGTACCAATTGTTAGAGAGGGGTCTGCCACAGGGGCGTATGCAGGCCCTGTAGAACTGGTACTCGTGCCATGCCCGGGCAGACGCCACTCCACGACATCACCATTGTTCAGATGGTACTTGTTCGCAGCCACTGGTCCCAGCTCACCGTTAACCCAGTACTGCCACCACAGGTTATGCTCAGGGTCATTGCTTACCCCAGCAATGCTGGTGACAAAGACAAGATCACCATACCACTCCACTTCGACCTCAACTGCCGATTGTGTCACGTTCAGTACGGTGTCGCCTTCTAGGCCGGAAAACTCCATGCGCGTGCCATTTCCGAAATCGATGACTAGTGTGATGCCTGTGGCAGCAGGGGTCGCATGTGTCTGGCCTACTACCAATTGCGGAGCGCAGACTCCGACGAGTATTAACAATGTGAGTACTGCGACCCGCACTCGGTCCATGGTTTCTCCTCCTTGTAGGATAGGTTGACCTACCAACCGAAGACCGATTTAAGAGTTCCTTTTCTGGTCCTGGCCGCCGAAGCATCTAAAACGGCCCACCCGCCGGTTCTCCGCGAAGACACCGAGGCGACTGTTCCAGTGAACGATGAACAAAGGCATGCCAGAGGATTCCTATTCGTACTGGAGGGGATTGACGGAGCTGGCAAGACCGCTGCTGCCCAGCTACTCGAAAAAGAGCTACGAGCTCGTGGTCTTGATGTTGTCCGACTGAGGGAACCGACATCAGAGAGCAAGTGGGGGAAGGAAATTCGCGACAGATCGGTGAAGGGCGAACTTGACCCCGAGGAGGAGCTGAATCTGTTCATGCGTGACCGACGTTGGCATGTGACCAACAAGATTCTGCCCTACCTCCGTGAGGGGAAGATTGTACTTCTGGACCGCTACTTCTTTGCGTCTGGTGCGTATCAGACGACAAGTACGGGGATTCACTGGTCCGAGATCCTACGAAGGAACAGGGAGGAGATTCATGCTCCTGAGCCCGATATTGTGTTCCTCCTCGACGTTCCTGTGGAGGTCGGCTTGTCGCGTCTGGGTGGACGCAGTGGTGATGTGAATCTTCAGTTTGAGAAACGTGGGCGCTTGGAAAAGGTGCGCCAGGCATATCTTGAGATGGCTGAGCATGACAGTGCCAACTTCGTTGTAATTGATGCACGAGCATCTCTTCAGGAAGTAGTGACGCAGATACTTGACGCCATCTTGGAACTTGTAAATCGCCACAGAAGCGCGCGAAAGGCGGTCGATTGAGTGACAAGGTTTTTTAGTCGCGTAACGTGAAGGGTTTCGAGAACACGCCAGAGTGCGACTCCTTAAGGGACTGGGAGAACACAATAATGCCTGTCGCCCTATTACTCATAGATTGGGACTCGAAGATTGGCGCTGTGCTTAAAGCAAAGGTACCTGCAGACTTTGCCGACTACTACCGTGAGGATCTCAATACGGAAATCATGAGGATCTTCACTTCTCATGCCATGGGTGATGCCACGGCAGGTTTTGCTTCGTTGAGTATTCGGATTGGCGGCGAAGAGTACAACGTGGCATCTTACTACACAGGCATCGTACGCGAAGAGGAACAGTATTGTGTTTCTCTGCTGCTGACGACCTCTGAGGATCCAAAGGCGTATGAGGGTGCACTGACCTCAGTCGTGTCACACAT
>QMYR01000037.1 GCA_003662765.1 Candidatus Thorarchaeota archaeon | reverse complement strand
GAGCCTCCAGATCAGGGGCCATCTTACTACACATAGAGTGTCGTGAAACTCCGCAGAGTAGTCGCCGCCTTGTAGAAACCATTCTCAACAAGCAACCGTAGGAAAGAGTGCTGTCTTCCCAGACCACCAAGAGTTCCCTGACGGATTGCACTAGGAGGAGCCCGCACCTCCCCCGGAGTCTTGGTTTCTCTCAATTGCGGCTTCAAGCTCTACTGCTTCCTCATTAGTAAGGTCCGACCAACCACGAGTTCTCCGCATCCATTCGAGAACACCTCTCGCGGTCTTCGCACGGCACAGTCGAGCGATTGTATCACTGAAAGTTTCCCCCGGAAGACGCATCTTGCGCAGCAGGTTGTACGTATCTTCGCTAAGAGTGATAGTTCTCATGGTCAACCATTCCACCATCCTTAGGAAACCACAAATCAATAGCTGCGATTGTCACATCAAGCTGCTCTCGTTTCCGAGCCGCGGCTCACTTTACTGTAACATAATCATCTCAAATACGGCCCCTGACAATGTATATATCTCTGCATGCGATGGCAGACAGGGAACCCTCCCAAGGCCTGAAGGCCACGGTGCCAATCGAAATACCTCCCACCGATGTGATTCGCTTTGCTTCAAGCAAACGACTGCCCAGAGGAATCCCAATGAAACGCGCCCTCTTAGTATCTCTATTCATATTGCTGCTCATGGTCGGCGTACCACCCGCGAGGCATAGTGCAACAGGAAGTCGCGGTGCTCTGTCCCCCGTCATCAACAGAGAAACAGATGGCATGAGTCTGAGCGGCGGCCAGACTAGCGGAAATGGCCAGAGCATGATATCAACACAGTTCATATCTGTGGAAGAATCCTCGCAGAGATTGAGCGTACTGAACTCCTATCTCAACACCTCTGCGCACAAAGGTGAACTCAATCTTTCTGCATACCGGATACCCGGGTGGACCTTGTACCGCGTGGACTTGGATGTGACAAATGTAACTGCGGCACCTGAGAGAGTAATCACCACGGACGGCCCAATAACATACTCTAGCAACTTCGAGATCCGTGAGGGTACGACAAACTACTACTACGACAATCTCGTTCAGGGATTCTACAATCATGCTTTTGATGGGCTATTGGTGAACTATTCGGTGTACTACTTCACAACTGGGTATGCTCCAAGCTTCCGAGGCACTGCCTATTTCTGTGTAAGAACCGACTACAAGAACGCAAGCACCAACGTTGGGACAACCACGGCACTTAGTGCGTCCGAATCGATTGCGGTCTGGGCCAACATTACCTCTGGTGCGGTGTTGAACGCAAACACGCAGTACTACGTTGTGATTGATGGAACGGGCCTTCACAAGGGCGGCACCCCGTACATCTATCCCAAGATTGATTGGTACTACGAAGATGCTGTGGGGAAGTACGATACACACAGACACTATACGTTCGGGGATCAATGGTATCTCGAATCATACGAGGCGACGTTGAATTATACGTACATACCGTGGAATAGGTCCTCCAACTCTCCCCGTCTGTTCTCACCCACCTCGGTCAATCTGACTGCCAATGGGACTGAGCTAGACGATTCCTATCGCTACGTGTTCACGTCAGCAGAGAACATAACGTCAATCGAATTCGCCTCTGACCAGTCAGTGTACATCTATCACAATCTGACGCTCTGGTACAAGAGGGACACCACAGCATCGACCACTTGGAGATCCCAAACAGCGGGTCAGCCGGTGGAATGGAACGCCACCGTGACCGTTGGATATCCCGTGGCCATAGGCATTACAGGCAAGTACCTGAATATCTCGGTCATGAAAGACTGGGATGCCAACGGACTCTATGAGAGCACTAGTCCATCCACGAATCACACCTCGTTTGATCAGTACGGGACTGTCGTCATGGCCAGTGAAATGACTGGTGGGTTGTGGACCCTGACATGCACCGCACCGAACTACGTGACGGACATTGACCTGCCAACTGTACTGAGTATCCTTGATGCACCCACAATCACAAATCATGTCGAGGATCCTCAGGCCTCGGCCGCCCAGACAGGCTCGACGAATCTGACGGTCTGGCACAAGGGGAGCAAGATTTGGTGGCCAAACAACGAGACAGTAGTGAACGGTGTCACGACCTACGTATGGGATATTGACTCCACCACAACTGACAATGGCGCGTTCACCGTGGAAACATATTGGGCCAACGGCACAGAGGCGGGTTACCTTGCAGTGAACGTATCTGTGTACTATCCTACGACGCTTGAGGCCACACAGACGGACATCAACGCCTACACTGAGAGCAGTTTCGACATCTCGGTGTACTTCAACGAGACCTTCACCCCTAAGGGACTCAACGGGACGTGGGCCTCAGTGGTCTATTCCTTGGATAGTGGGGGTAATGTCACCATGATGGATCAAGGAGATGGTACATGGACCTCCACAATATCCACAGCGGGACTCTCTCCGGGTGTTCATCAGGTGACCGTTTACGGGACTGGCCACTATCTTGAGAACCAATCGACGGTCATCACTGTGCATCTTGTCCACGACACCTTGCCACTGGATGTCATGTTCACGGATGGAAACAATATCAGCTATCTTCAGCAGACCACGTTGCTCGTCAACTACTCGCTCTGGAACGGTACGTCAGTTTCAGACGCTTGGGTGAACGTGACCATCGGCACCACTACTTGGAACCTGAGTTGGAACGCGACCTCAGAGCTCTACGAGATTCAGTTCAACGGCTCAGATGTTCCCCCCGGGTTCGGAGAACACTCCTTGTACATCGACGCGTGGAGGAGTGGGTACGAGGTGCAGAGTGACAACACTCACTCACTGATACTGCGAGAAGAACCGACAGCGTTGACGGTCCAGTGGAGTGCAGGCAACAACATCACGTACATTGAGCGAACTGTCCTACAGGTGCAGTACACGCTATTGAATGGCAGTCCCATTGCTGACGCCACAGTCAACGTGACCATAGACGGCACAACCTACGATTTGACGTGGAACGCGACTTCAGGATTCTACGAGTTTGAGTTCGTTGGGTCGTCATCATGGCCGGGCTTCGGCTTCTGGAACCTGAATGTCAGTGCATGGAAACCCAACTATGTTTCGCAGTACGATGACTCGCAGACGCTTCATGTCAGAGAGGACCCTACAACCGTGCAGGTGTCTTGGACGAACTCGGTTATCGACTGGACGCAGTCGGTTGTTCTACGTGTGAACTATACGGACTCGCACGGACATCCAATCACTGGAGCCACACAGCGTGATGTCGTTGTGAATGGGACCCTCTACACGCTTGCCCCCAGCGGGTCATCATACTTGATTGAGTTCAACAATTCGTTCGATCTGGGGTATCACATCGTATACGTGAACCTCAGTAAGTACGGCTACACGCACGGAGAGAGATCAGGCATCACATTCACGATCCAAGAGGCCCCAACAACATTGAGCGTGTTCTGGGGACCTGCCAACGTCACCATAGACTACACACAAAGCCTCAACCTGACAGTAGACTACGTATATCAGGGCGGAGGTGATGTTCCAGCGTCTGCAACAGTTAATGTGACGATTGATGGCCATGTATATGATCTGACATACTCGGGGACCGAGTGGGTCGTGTCCATCCCGGGCTCGGACCTCGGCATAGGGATTTTCGCCGCCACAATTCACGCATGGCTCTACGGGTACGAGGCCCAGAGCAATGTGACGAACAACCTGAATGTCACTCTGGCCCCCAATTCGTTCATTGTCACATGGGAGCCATCGTCGCTGAATGCCACCTACGTCCAGACACTCAACGTGAGTGTCATCTACACACACGACTATGACCCCATCGTCGGGGCGACCGTCCGACTAATCATCAACGATACGAGAACATACGACTTCGTATACAACTCAACCACCGAACGGTGGCATCTGTCCATACGGGCTGATGAGATTGGACTTGGTGCCTGGAACGCCACAGTCCGAGCAAACAAGACCGGCTACGATACAGGTGTTGAAAAGTCCATTTTGAGAGTGAATATCGACCAGTCGCAGGTGGCCACGAGTTGGACCACAGAAACACTCTACTACACCCGCCAGACAACTCTTGAGATCACTGTCCACGACTCGTTCGGACGTCCTGTGAATGATGCACTGGTGAACGTTACCTATCGGGGAACTGAGTACTCCCTGAACTCCAACGGAGTCGGAGTCTATTCTCTCTTGTTGAACGGGTCCGACGGGATGGGAGTGTACCCAATTGCAGTCCACACGTTCAGGTACGGGATGACCAACCATACCCTCGGCCTTACGCTCACGATAGTTGAGACTCCCACGACACTGACTGTGGACACCACGGTACTGGCATATAACGGCTCGCAGATAGAGATACTGTATCACGATGGCTCCGTCCGAATCCGTGCAACAGTAGAAGATGTGGACTCCAACAGGCTCAACGGAATGACTGTCAATCTCACGGTGGATGGCGTCCTGTACGAGTTGACCCTTGAGGCCAACGGCGTATACTCCGTAAAGATTGATGCCGTGGCCCTCGGCACCGGGGAACACCTCCTGACAATCCGTGCTGATGCCTATGGATATGCAGGGGTGACGCAAGAAGAGAATGTCACGGTCTTGCCCATTCCCACTCATGTCGTGTCGAGTCAGCCAATCCCCGGGACCATCGTGTTGAACTGGACAATTGACATAGTCTTCGAGTTCATCGATAATCACACAGGCACCAGACTGGCACCGACATCGGTGGACATCACATGGGCGAAGACACTCAATGTCACTGAGATAGAGCCCGGCAGATTCCAAGTCGCAATAGACACGTTTGCGCTCTCAATCGGAAATCACGCGTTCAGTATTGTGTTCTCCCTTGAGAACTATAGCTCCGCCTCGATGTCGCAAACGGTCAACGTGCGGGCTGCGTACACCACGATTTCGGCGCCCGCAAGATACACAGTTCCAGAGAATGAGACTCGAACATTCACGGCCACATACTTCGACGTGGATCACAGCGTGCCAATAGATTGGGGGAGCGTGGTGGTCCAGATCGGCACCAGCCAATACGAGATGGAATACACGGGCGGCGGTACTTACGCGGCCTCCATTTGGCTGCAACTCTCACCAGGCGAGTATGTGGTCACATACACTGCAGAAGCAAAAGGCTGTCATTCGAACACGACAACCTCTGTGCTTGTCATAACTGAGAAGTATGCAGTGACTATCGAGCCAGACCTGCCAACATCTGCAACTGAGGGGAGTGCGATAACACTTGGTGCAACAATAAGACGCGCCGACACTGGCGATCCCCTTGCAGGTGTCATTCTCACGTTTACGGTTGTTTCGCGGATGGACAATGGCACCATTCTGACGGACACACTGAGTGACACGACCAACCCGGAAGGGTACGCGAGCCAAGCATTCCTTGTGCCCATGGATGTCACGAATATCACTGTGACCATTACCTACGCGGGTAGCGACCAATACTGGTCAGCACACGCCGAGTCTCAGACTATTCCCGTTCAGAAGAGCTTCTTCCCACCGCTGTCACCAGAGGTGCAGTTTCTGCTGCGCCTAGCGGCATTGTCCCTTGTGCTATTGTCTGTGGGTTACGTTGTGTACGCCAAGAAACACAAGCCAAAGAAGCTGAGGAGGCAGGAGGAGATTGCCACGCAACTCCAGCGATTCTACGATCTGGCGTCGCTGAGGCACTTCATGGCAGTCTACAAGAACCGTGGGACCTGTGTCTTCTACTATCCCTTCACGGAAGAGCGCATTCAGCCAGACCTGATAAGCGGCTTCATTACCGCGGTCACTACGGTGTACGGAGAGATCACCGGTGAGGGTGGCGAGGGAGCGCTGGAAGAGATTCAATACAAGGGACTCCTTCTCAATGCATACAGTGGCAAGTACATTGTAGGAATCCTAATCATAGAGGGAGAAACGACGCCATTCCTGAAGGAGCGGTTGAGATTCTTCGTTGATATGTTCGAGGGCCAGTTCGAGTCCATTCTCTCTGACTGGAATGGCTGCGTGGACTGCTTCGATGCGGAATGGATTGTCCACAACCTTCACGGTGCATTTGAGTATGACATGGTGTTGCCCCATCGTCTTGACACATCCAAGCGTGTTAAGGGAATCGATGTGAAGATTATCGAAGTGATCAGAGGTCATCTCGACGAGAGAGGCGAGTTTAGGCTTCGTGACGTACTCGATGACGTTGCTGAGGCGATTGGTAAGTCGAAAGAGGAAGCGCTCGAGCGCCTGCTACGCCTTCGCGACTCTCATGTGCTTGTGCCAATCAGTGTGAGCACAGTCCTTACAAGACAGGGGCTGGGCATCCCCGGCAGCGAGAAGAACGAAACAGGAGAGCCGGCGGTGGAAACTGCAGAAGAGACGCACGAGGGCGACGCGGACACTGTTGCACCAAAGGAGGAGAAGATCGAGTCGGAAATACACGACGCAGAGAAGTTCGTTCAGGAGGTAGAGCGACTCCTCTCAGAGAAGAACAAGGACAACAACACCGACGATGATGAATGAGTCGTAGAGAAACATCCGTGTTCTGTTCAAAGAACACTTATCAACAGGCATCTTCAGTGAAGGGACGGGGTTACGGTTCATGCCGTGGAACATTGAGAACTACTACATCCTCAATGGCCGCGTTCTCTGCGTGGAAGTCACCATCCCGTTGATGGAGTTTCTCTACGTCAATATCGATGATGTCAAACAGGCATGGGTCGAGATGTTGAGCCAGTTCGTGAAGGAGCAGCCCGGATTGGAGATTTCGTGGGAGATGGAGCCATGTGAGGAGGACGCGCTGATAACAATACGGATAGCGAAGTCGGGAGAACTCGAGCAGTTCAGCCGACAAGAGATTGAGAGGGCTCTCAGTGCAACCGACGCCTTGATAGCCAAAGAAGAGAAGAGAAAGAAGAAGGCAAGCACAGCACGAAAGAAGAAGACAGGCACAGCACGAAAAAAGAAGTCCTGAGAGGCTCGGGTCTATCTTAGCGGGACCATGTCCCCTCCTGCATGGAGAATCGCCACTCGTGAGGGGCCAGCCTCGAGCTGGCACTGAAGCCCGTCAAACACATCTTGCATTGAGCCGGGCTGAACGCAGTCAAACACGCCGTGACACATCTGTTCAAAGATTGAGCTGACAAGGATCACTCGCCTCTCACTAAGCAATCTGGACAAGAAACTCTGCTTCTCCATTCCTAGACGAAACTCACTTCTTGGCCACTGCGGGCTGGGGAGAAGCCCGGTTGGGCCGATTCCCTGACTACACTCAGCGACAAGCAGGATTGTACTGTTGCGTCTTGTCACCGAGTAGGCCGCATACAGCGCATCAACCGCCTGATAGAGCGTCGAGTCGCGGGGACTCCCACCGGCATCCACTATCACGAGATCATAGAGAACATCTGTGTCAATTCGAACGTGTGCAAAGTGGGACAGGGTGTCTATCCCACGTCTGTGTGCCTCAGAGGGCGACGTTGCCACCACGCTGATGGGAGAACCACGATAGTCAGAGATGACATTCACGCACAGGTCAATATCTAGTGTGCCGCAGATCTCCATCGCATCAACTGACATCGGCGTAGTACCATCAAGCGGCCTAAACGGCTCATCAAGTGCCAACCGCCTATTTGCACCAATTGTCCTCGAGGCACTGACCGACAGGACTGACGTGTGCCCTCCGGTGACACCAATCAGCGGGTCGACTCGGATTCGATCCACGAGCACGACAAGGTCCGCACCTAACACGGTCTGTGAGATTAGAATCGGGGTGCCGTGGGTCGGGGTCACGCCCGCCTCGACAACCAAGTCTTGACTCGTGGGATTGTGACCCACAATCTCTCCAACTCGGTGCGCGTACGCCGCTGCCACCTTGGAGAAAAGGTCCGACTCGGGCAAAGGCCATCGCGAGCCGACGACGATAGAAACGCTATTCATGCGAACACCCCGCGCTCTCAACGTCGTCAACAGAGCGTCAAGCAATTGAACCGCATCGGAGGAGTTGATGTCGCTGCCCAGCACAACTGCGACCGTATCTCCATCCCTAAACGAGGACAACTTAGTTGAGAACACTGAGCTACTGTCCAGTGCCTCCAAGGTTGCACTGTCCGGTTCAACTGCAAGGTGGGAGGTTGCCTCTCTGGGCCAGAACTCATCAGTGTTGTAATGTATGTCCATGTTCAAGGACACCCTATTGGCCCCGTAGAGAAAGTCGACTCTCATGCAACCGTCACACAATTCTCTCTGCGTCAGGGCACTTAAGCCCTCCCCGGGCGGGGCGACTTCGTGTGCCATGAGAAGGTTCTTATCGCGTTCATGGCGGCCAGCATTGGAGCGGCATCTGATGGACAGAGTAAGCGTGGGCGCTGCGGTAGTTGCATTCATGATAGGGGTGTACTGGTTTGCTACGCTCCTGAACCCAGACATCGTCGGTCCGATCTTGGCCACGTATGAATGGCTCGTTGCGATCTCTCTGGGGGCTGGTTATGCCGGGGCCTTTATCGTGTCACTGCTGGGAAATGCCACAGTCCTCGTGCCTTTCCCCTATGTCGGAGTTCCTTTCATCCTAGGAGGGGCCAGAGACCCTACCACTCACGTATTCTTGTTTGACCCCACGATTGTTGGTATCGTGGCCGGCGCGGGGGCATTGATAGGAGAGATGACAGGTTACGTCGCGGGTTATCTGGGTGGAGGACTCGTGAATCAGGAGAAGCGCAGCAGATTCCGAGAATTGGCCGCAGACCACCCATGGGCCACACCGTTTCTCCTCTGGTTTCTTGCCGCGACTCCGATTCCAGACGATGTGCTTGTTGTTCCTCTTGGCGCATCAAGGTACGACTGGTGGAAAGTTGCCATCCCGCAGTTTGTTGGAAAGACAATGTTTCTGGCGGCAATCGCTTGGGCAGGGCGTTTCGGTCTTGACTGGGTGGACACGCTTGTTGCCAGTACAGGCTCTGGAGGAGTGCTGGGAACAACAATGGAAACTCTCGGGCTCTTGCTCGTCGTCTTTATTGTGTATATGATGCTGAGGAACGATCACAGAAACTGAGGAGAACAGCCCCCAGGGGGGCCGCGCCCGCTCATGCAGGTCTGAAGCCCAGATACACACGTCCGCTCTTGCCCGTCTGATAGTCAAGTTTCATTGGCATTCCGAGCTGAACTTTGCTCGGATCGTTAGGGTCGAGGTCAAGCAGCCGTGCCGTTATCCGAGTGCCCTCCTCCAGATCGATTATGCCCACAAAATAGGGGGCCTCGTCCTGAAACTCCTCAGCAGCCACGTGGATGACTGTGAAAGAGACCAGCTTTCCGTTCCCACTGACCTTGACCCACTCAAGGTCGCGACCACCACATGAATAGCACATGCCCTTGGGTGGAGCAATCACTGCCCCGCAACTCTTGCACTTGATTGCGTGGAAGTCGCGGTCCTGAATGTACTTCTGATACTGTTCAACTGTCGGCTTCTCACTCATGCGTCAGCCCTCCTCATGATATTGACAACACATGTCGCTCCTGTACCTCCGAAGTTGTGCATCAGGCCTATGTCATGCCTGGGCACCTGATTCGCGCTGGCCTCACCGATCAGTTCGCGGTATATCACTACAGCCTGCTTGACACCTGTGGCACCCACAGGATGTCCTACCGCCTTCAGCCCGCCCATCGGATTGATTGGCATGTCACCGTCCATCGCAGTGACACCCTCTCGAACGGCCTTGGCACCCTCACCCGGTTTGAAGAATCCGAGGTCCTCTGTCGCGATTATCTCGGCGATGGTGAAGCAGTCGTGAACAACCGCGACATCGATGTCCTTCGGCTGAAGGCCCGCCATCTCGTATGCGATACGTGAGGCTCTGACTGAAGCCTCAAATGAGGTGAGGTTCTTCCTGTCACATAGGTTCATGGAGGCGGATGCCTGACCGGTGCCAATAATCTTGACCGGAGTATCTGTGTACTGCTTTGCGCGCTCGTTGTTCGTGAGCACTATTGCTGCAGCGCCATCAGAGATGGGCGAGCAATCAAACAACTTGAGCGGCCAAGCAATGTATCGTGGAGTCATGGCCTTCTCAAGTGTGATCTCTTTCTGGAATTGCGCCAGCGGGTTCTTGGCAGCATTATGATGGGCCTTTACGGCGACCAGCGCCATGTCCTCCTCGGTCGTGCCATACTCCTGCATGTGGGCCACTGCTGCGATCGCGAACACTCCCGGGAAGGTCAGCCCCATGCTGGATTCAAACTCATCGTCGGCGGCTGCGGCAAGGGCTTCCGTCGCCTTGTTTGTTGAAACTGAGGTCATCTTCTCAGCTGCAGCCACAAGGACTGTGTCATACATCCCGGACTCGATGGCCATTATGGCGGCTCTGATTGCCGTGGCACCAGACGCGCATGCCGCCTCATGACGTGTGGCGGGCAGCCCCCTTAGCCCGGCATAGTCGGCCAAGAGCGGAGCCGTATGACCCTGATGAACCAGCATCTCTGGGATGAACGTCCCGATGAAGGCTGCTTGGATATCTTCCAAGGGAATGCCTGAGCCTATCGTCGCCTTCTCGACAGCCTCGGCAAACATCTCACGGAGGGTCACACCCTCCAATTTGCCGAACTTGGTCTGAGCACCACTCACAATGTTAGTCTCTCTAAGCGGCACCGTTTCTTCCACCTGTAGGACAGATAGGAGTTTCCCTGTATTGCAAGATATAAACACAGTGGAGTTAGGGCCGCCCAGGGAATCCTGTACACTCAGCTCAAATGATTGATGGCGCAGGGGGATGAAACAATACTACGTATGCCGCACTGAGAAACCACGACATTGCCAATGTGATGCTAGTACCTCGTAGCAGACGACAACGTGACGGACTCGGTTGACGAGTCAGAGTCGCAAAGACACGTTCGGCTTCCTCTGAGGAGTCGGAGTCGCGGAAGAAGTACTCCTCAAACCACAACCGAGTGAGAACGTCAAGCACCTCTTCGGTTATGTCAATCTCTGTAAGAAACTTGATCTGAGTTCTGATCCAGCGGCGCGTCTTCTCAAGATTGCGTGCCACCAAGTCCCTTATAGTTTCACGAATCCCATCATCACTCATGTTGTAGTACCTGCTCGAATGCCGTCCAGCCTCCCACTCCGAAACAAGGATGATGAGCAGTAGAATCACGAGGCTCGCAGCACTGAACGCATCTACGAAACTTGCCCGAGCAATGCCCAAGTCCAGCACGTCAAGATTGAGATTCCCACTATACGATCGCACCACAGCAGGTGTCAGTATCGTTGCGATTGTTGTCGTGACCAGCATCCAGCCCGTGCATCGGGAACGCGATAGCGGCACAACGAGCGCTTCGCGAATCGCAGCTATGGCGCCTTCAGAAGTTGTGCCAAGCCTATGATCCAGGAGCTGCAAGAGGAATGAGTGGCAATGTATGAATCGCACGTACGACGCAAAGAACCACACTGATGTTGCCATCATCACCATCACAGCACCGATCAATAGCATGGTCACTGGAGCGCTGAGAGGCCCAAGAGGAGTCTGAGCTGCCTGCGCCGGCGTGCTTCCGATCAACTCGACGTGAATTAGAAGAACATCAACGAGAAGGACAATCGTCAACAATAGGTCCATGATAGCGCCGAGTCGGGGTGCCCTCCGCTGGCAATGTATTGCAGGGCTTGGAGTTTCGTGCCAGCGTCCATTCTCACGGAGTGTCCTGAGCAGGTCAACGTACAGGGCGCCCGAAGACTCACACAACCTACGACACTCCTCCGTTCGCACTTACTTCTCTCTTGAGCGCTGCCTTGGAGTATTGATGTGTGTGGATTGACGTGAGAGCGACAAAAAGGAGAGAACCGAAGACAGTGATCCACTCGGTGATAGGACCACCAATTGTGAGCGCGAGGGAAAGGCTGAATAGGTCAATCACGATACCATAGACTGCAATCCACCTTGGAAAACAGGGGTTCGCGAGGAGGGCGACGTTGACCAAGACCAGCACGATGAAGTTCAACAAGAAGAACGTAGCAGAGGCGGTCATGTGTGGTGAACCCGTGTCCTCCGAGAAGACTCCAATCATCACTAGCGCCACTGCCGCGCACAGCCCCAACAGCTGGCCCAGAATCAGGACTATCCGGCCGACCATATCGTCGCCCTGCCAGAACCGAAGGCCCAAGAAGAACGGGAATAGAGCCAGCCCGGTGAGAATACAACCGGCGTTGTAGAAGTACGCACCGAACGGACTATAGAGAAAGTCGCCCAGCCTGCTCAGATAATTCTCCGTTGGCCAGTACGCTCCGGGATAGAGGGCCCAAGACGTGAAAGTGAAGACACAGTACAGTACTACAGTGAGTATGCCACCCACTATCAACACCTGCGGTCTCTCAGTCAGTGACAGATCCACACTACCACCCGCATTCACAGAGGCAAAACCATTCTATAAGTACGATGGCACCTTCGACATTCGCCGTTGACTGAGAACTGATTTAAGGCGGTAGGAACGACTCCTCGCCATTGTTCAAAGACAAAGGAGCTCATAAGAATGGACTTCAAACTGTCGGAGCAGGAGCAGAAGATCTGGGAACGGGCACAGGAGTTTACTCGTGAGTATATTACCCCCAAGGCTCACGAGCTTGAGAAGCGCAATGAGTTTCCCAAAGACGTCGTACAGAAGGCCTATGAGGCCGGCCTCATGAACCTTCACGTCCCGAAGGAGGCTGGAGGCCCCGGGCTCTCGCTGCTTGCTGAAACGCTCGTTTCTGAGGCAACGGGGTACGGCTGTGCCGGCATGGCCACATCGATAATGTGCAACAACCTAGCATTCGCGCCGCTGCTGATTGGTGCAACAATCGAGCAGCTCAAGACCTACGTTGAGCCTCTCATCACTGGTAAGGAGGTCAAGTTCGGTGCATTCTGTCTCACCGAGCGCGGTGCGGGCTCCGATGTCAGTGGGATGACAACAAGAGCCATCCGCGACGGCGACGAGTACATCATCAACGGCACCAAGTGTTGGATCACCAACGGCCCTGTGGCCTCACTGTTCACAGTATTCGCCTCGACACAGCCCGAGCTCAAGCACAAGGGCATCTCGGTGTTCATGGTTCCGAAGACCAAGGGCGTGAAGATCGGTCACATCGAAAACAAGGTGGGCCAGCGAAACTCCGTTCAGAGTGAAGTCATCTTCGAGGATGTTCGTGTTCCGAAGGATTGTCTTGTCGGAAAGGAGGGTGACGGCTTCAAGATTGCCATGATGACGCTCGACAAGACGAGAGCAGGCATTGCCGCCATCGCCACCGGTGTCGCTCAGAGGGCTGTGGATGAGGCCGCAAGGTTTGCTAGCATCAGACACCAGTTCGGCAAGCCTGTCGGCCGTTTCCAAGGAATCAGCTTCATGCTCGCTGACATGGGCGCAAGGGCATCTGCTGCAAGACTGCTCACTAGGTACGCAGCATGGCGCGCGGACCAGGGGATGCCGGTCTCAAAGGACTCGGCCTTTGCAAAGGCCTTTGCGTCTGACGCCGCAATGCAGAATGCGATTGATGCGGTTCAGATTTTTGGGGGCTATGGTTACATCCAAGAGTACCCCGTAGAGAAGCTGATGCGCGATGCGAAGCTGCTCCAAATCTACGAGGGGACAAATCAGATTCAGAGAATGGTCGCCGGACGAGCCATTCTGAAAGAGTCTGTGAATCTGGACACGGGCTTTCACGTCAAGTACGACGGGCGCGATGCGCCGCTTATCTAGGCGAGTCGCGTGGGGCTGATCGAACCAGCCTCGCCCCCCGGGCAGACTATTCACTTAAGAGGAAGATTTGCAGTGGCCGCATTATCAGTATCAAAGATGGAGATTGGCCACATTGGAAGACAATGAGTTCATCAAGCTGATTAAGGCCAGACGAGCCATTAGGGACTACGATACCGAACGGGATGTCCCTGACGAGCTCATCTATAAGATCATCGAAACAGGGGGATACGCCCCCAGTGCCGAGAATCAACAGCCATGGCGAATCATAGTTGTCAGGGACAAGGAGTTGCAGGAGTTCATCGGTCAGATTGCAGTGGACAGAACGATACTCCTTTTCGGGCGCGCAACGCCTCGGCAGGAGCTAGAACGCAGACTTAGCTACATCAGGTCGAAGGCCAGCCTTGAGAGGACCATTGATATCCTGATTACAGGAAGACGTTTCGAGTACATCAAGGGCAAGCCTGAAACCAACGGGGCGCCTGTTCTGCTCGTGCTGGCGGTAGACCAGACGCATGTGGGAAACTCCCAGCCCACCCTCAGAGGGACTGGAGGCGTGTACGGGTGGTCGGCCCCAAGGCATGCGGTTGTTGCTGGCGGAATGATGATGCAGAACATGATGCTTGCTGCCGCTTCTCTCGGTCTGGGAACGTGTGTGTCATCAGTGCAGCTCGATCACTTTGATGATGTGCGAGCCATCAGCGAGAAGCTCGGCATCCCGTTTCCCCACTGGGTTCCCATCCTTTGCCTGACAGTGGGATATCCCAAGTACGAGAGAACACTCGGACCGCCACGGCAACCACCCGAGGAGATTGCATTCCTCAACAAGTGGGGTGAACCCTTCAAGATCAGGGAGTGATCGTCATGGACGAACTAGAGATAATGAAAAAGGGATTCATTGCTTTTCTCGATGGGCTGTGGTGGGGACTTCGCGACACAGTCGGCGCGCTGTCAATGTACGATGGATATTCTGGCGGTTTCAGACAGTTCGGAGAGGAGCTTGCCGAAGCGATGGGAGGCTCGGGTCCAGAGGCTGCAGCCAAAATTGCGGCCGAGGCTATGCGTGCAATCGGATTGGATGCAGAGCAAGTCGGCAGTGAGATCATTGTCAAGTCATGCCCGCTCTGGGACAGGATTCGAGAGCGGGGCCTCGAATACGCATTCCATGTCGAAGAGATATGCTGGAGGCCACTCTTGGAGGGCATCGGCACCAAGACCGGTGCACGAGCCGTGGTCAAGTCATCGCTCCGTCAGGCACATGTCAATCGTGCCAAGGCCGAGTACAAGAAGTCAAAGGCCAAACGAGCCCTGGATGCCGGCAAGATGAACGAGGAAGAGTACCAAAACCAAATAGATATGCTTGAGAAGATGCTTCAGGATATAGTCGACGAAGGCCGCTATGCGTTCGAGTAAGGACCAACAGTGGCACCACGGATGGCTGACAAGACATGGAGTCACTTGAGAAGGCTGGTCTGGCCATTGACTATAACAAAGTAAAGGAGACCAAGCCGCCAACTCTGCCGTCGCGTGTGTTCATCTGGGATGAAACCCTCCGCGATGGCGAGCAGACGCCTGGTGTCGTCCTGTCAATGGATGAGAAAATAGAGATTGCCAAACTACTCGATGACATCGGGGTCTCCATCGTTGTCGTGGGCTATCCCGCAGTGAGCGAGCGCGAGAAGGAAACCGTGTCAGCCATCGCACGAGAGGGGCTCTCGAGGGCCGTAGTGGGGGCCCCTGCACGTGCAGTCATCTCAGACATTGACGCATGCATCGAGGCTGATGTCCAAGAGGTGCCCATCTTCATCCCCACCACCGACTTCAGGCTGAAGTATCAACTTCGAATGACACGACAGGAGGTCTTGGATCGGCTGTCTGAGTGCGTGACGTATGCGAAGGAGCACGGAGTCAGCGTGACGTACATCGCCGAAGACTCCACAAGGAGCAACATGGACTTTCTATGTGAGGCGTATCGCACGGCGATAGACGCAGGCGCCGACAAGATTTGTGTCGCCGACACGGTGGGGTTTGTGAGACCTGAGGTCATGAGGTATATCATGCGCAAGATCAAGTCCCGCCTGTGGACCCGTAGCAAGTACAAGGTGCCCATTGCCGTGCACTGCCACAACGACTTTGGTCTTGCCACCGCAAACACCCTCGCCGCTGTGGAGGAGGGTGCAACCTATCCCCATGTCTGCGTGAACGGCTATGGCGAGAGAGCTGGAAATGCAGCGCTGGAAGAGGTCGTGATGGCTCTAGAGGAACTATACCACATGGACACCGGGGTGACCACGGAGAAGCTATATCACTTGTGCAGGGTGACCGAGCGTAACTTTGCTGTGCCCATTCCTGTTCACAAGGCAATCTGCGGCGACAACGCTTTCACGCACTCCAGCGGAATTCATTCCCATGGGCAGCTCTCTCACTCCTTGACCTACGAGCCAATCAGTCCCAGTAGAGTCGGAAGACGACGGGCCTTTCATCTGGGCAAGTTTGTTGGG